>NZ_JBEXKG010000049.1:0-50410 GCF_040609555.1 Streptomyces sp. NPDC004658 | reverse complement strand
ACCTACGGCGGTATGGCCCGTCACGGTGGTGGTGCGTTCTCCGGCAAGGACCCGTCCAAGGTGGACCGCTCGGCGGCGTACGCGATGCGCTGGGTCGCGAAGAACGTGGTGGCGGCGGGTCTGGCGGCCCGCTGCGAGGTCCAGGTCGCCTACGCGATCGGCAAGGCCGAGCCGGTGGGCCTGTTCGTGGAGACCTTCGGTACGCACAAGATCGAGCCGGAGAAGATCGAGAAGGCGATCGACGAGGTCTTCGACCTGCGTCCGGCGGCGATCATCCGCGACCTGGACCTGCTGCGCCCGATCTACGCCCAGACGGCGGCGTACGGCCACTTCGGCCGCGAGCTGCCCGACTTCACCTGGGAACGCACCGACCGCGTGGACGCCCTGCGCAAGGTGGCCGGGCTGTGAGCGTGGCGGCAGGCCACCGCCCGTCCTCCCGCACCCGCTCACCCGGGCGCCCGGCCCGGACAGCCGTCGCCGGATCCATCGCCACCGATCACCTGATGGTCTTCCCGGGCCGCTTCGAGGAGCAGTTGCTGAGCGAACGGCTCGACCGGGTCTCGCTGTCCTTCCTCGCCGACCGGCTGGACGTGCGCGAGGGCGGCGTCGCGGCCAACATCGCCTTCGGCCTCGGCCGGCTCGGCCTGCGCCCGGTCCTGGTCGGCGCGGCGGGCACCGATTTCGCGGAGTACGGCAGCCGTTTGCGGAAGGCCGGCGTCGACACGGACTCCGTCCGCGTCAGCGAGTCGCTCCACACGGCGCGGTTCGTGTGCACCACGGACCTCGACCAGAACCAGATCGCCACCTTCTACGCGGGCGCCATGACCGAGGCGTCCCTGATCGACCTCACCGAGACGCACGCGCGCGTGGACGGCCTCGACCTGGTCCTCGTCGGCGCGGACGACCCGGACGCGATGACCCGGCACACCGCCGCCGCCCACCGCCTCGGCATCCCGGTCGCCGCCGACCCCTCCCAGCAGCTGGCACGCCTCACCCCACGGCAGACCCGCTCCCTGGTGGACGGCGCGTTCCTGCTCTTCACCAACGAGTACGAGAGCGCCCTGCTCCTGGAACGGACCGGCTGGTCGCAGGAGGAGGTCCTCGCCCGGGTGGGAGCCTGGATCGTCACCCGGGGGGCCGACGGGGTGCTCCTGCGCACGTCCGACGGCACCCGGCTGGACGTGCCCGCCGTCCCGGCCGCGAACGTCGCCGACCCCACCGGCGTCGGGGACGCCTTCCGCGCCGGGTTCCTCGCCGCGTGGTCGTGGGGGCTGCCGTACGCACGCGCCTGCCAACTCGGCTGTGCCCTGGCGACCGTCGTCCTGGGCTCGATCGGCACCCAGGAGTACGACGTGTCCCCCGCAGCCCTGCTCGCCTCGATCGGGGACGCCTACGGCGGCACGGCGGCCGGCGAGATAGCCGCACATCTGGTCGGGGCTTCCTGACCCCACGAGGCGCGTGCACAAACCCCCGGGCGGGACGCTCTTTCCGTGACTCGCTCCGGGCTCGGAAAAGTCCCGGCGGCGCCCACGAGTTCCCTCCTGACCCGCATCGCGCGGGGCAGGAGGGAATTCGCGCTACGGCTTGTCAGATGTCCCGGAAGATCTCGATCTGCGCGCCGATCGAGTTGAGGCGCTCGGCCAGGTCCTCGTAACCGCGGTTGATGACGTACACGTTGCGCAGCACCGACGTGCCCTCGGCCGCCATCATCGCCAGCAGGACGACCACCGCGGGACGCAGGGCCGGCGGGCACATCATCTCGGCGGCGCGCCAGCGGGTCGGGCCCTCGACCAGGACCCGGTGCGGGTCCAGCAACTGGAGCCGTCCGCCCAGGCGGTTGAGGTCGGTCAGGTAGATCGCCCGGTTGTCGTAGACCCAGTCGTGGATGAGGGTCTGACCCTGCGCCGACGCGGCGATGGCCGCGAAGAACGGGACGTTGTCGATGTTCAGGCCGGGGAACGGCATCGGGTGGATCTTGTCGATCGGCGCCTCCAGCTTGGAGGGGTGCACCGTGAGGTCGACCAGGCGGGTGCGGCCGTTGTCCGCGAAGTACTCCGGCGACCGGTCGTGGTCGAGGCCCATCTCCTCCAGGACCGCCAGCTCGATCTCCAGGAACTCGATGGGCACCCGGCGCACCGTCAGCTCCGACTCGGTGACCACGGCGGCGGCCAGCAGGCTCATCGCCTCGACCGGGTCCTCGGAGGGGGAGTAGTCGACGTCCACGTCGATGTTCGGCACACCGTGCACGGTGAGCGTGGTGGTGCCGACGCCCTCCATCTTGACGCCCAGCGCCTCCAGGAAGAAACACAGGTCCTGGACCATGTAGTTGGAGGAGGCGTTGCGGATGACCGTGACGCCGTCGTGCCGGGCGGCGGCCAGCAGCGCGTTCTCCGTCACCGTGTCGCCGCGCTCGGTCAGCACGATCGGGCGGTCGGGGCGGACGGAGCGGTCCACCCGGGCGTGGTACTGGCCCTCGGTGGCCGCGATGTCCAGGCCGAACCGGCGCAGTGCGATCATGTGCGGCTCGATGGTCCGCGTGCCCAGGTCGCAGCCGCCGGCGTACGGCAGCTTGAAGCCGTCCATGCGGTGCAGCAGGGGGCCCAGGAACATGATGATCGAGCGGGTGCGGACGGCGGCCTCCGCGTCGATCGCGTCCATGTCCAGCTCGGCGGGCGGGACGAGTTCGAGGTCGACGCCGTCGTTGATCCAGCGGGTGCGCACGCCGATGGAGTTGAGCACCTCCAGCAGGCGGTACACCTCCTCGATCCGCGCCACCCGGCGCAGCACCGTGCGTCCCTTGTTCAGCAGCGAGGCGCACAGCAGGGCCACGCACGCGTTCTTGCTGGTCTTGACGTCGATGGCGCCGGACAGACGGCGGCCGCCGACCACGCGCAGATGCATCGGACCCGCGTAGCCCAGCGACACGATCTCGCTGTCCAGGGCTTCACCGATTCGGGCGATCATCTCAAGGCTGATGTTCTGGTTGCCGCGCTCGATGCGATTGACGGCGCTCTGGCTGGTTCCGAGCGCCTCCGCGAGCTGCGTCTGTGTCCAGCCCCGGTGTTGCCGGGCGTCACGAATGAGCTTGCCGATGCGTACGAGGTAGTCGTCTGACATGAGGTTGAGGCTATCTCAGATATGAGATGGCGCCCGTCAGGGGGTCCATTCGGGTGACGCCGGTGACGGGCTGTCAGGATCGGCTGCCCGAAGGCACGGTGTGTAGTGAAAAGGCAGGGCAAATCCATCGATGTCGTACAGCGTCGGACAGCATGAGTGGCGCGCGGCGCGGATCGCCGGACATGGCGAATCACTGGGCGCGGCCTCGCGGGGGAGGGGGCGTTCGGCGCCGCCAGGCGTGGCGCCGTGGGGGGAGGGGTGGGTGCGCGGTGCGGGCTAGGTCGCAGGCCCCCGGAGCGGGGTCGCCGGACGGGCGTGCCCCCGGGTGGGTAACCGCCGGGCGATACGCCTCCGCCTCGAAGGCTGCCGCGCGGCCGGGAGGGCACCGGACGCGTGCGCCGCCGGGTCGAGAACCGCCGGGCGGCACGTCTCCGGGTCGATAACCGCCGGGCAGTACGCCTGTGGGGCGGGATCGCCGGACGGTGTGCCTCCGGGCGGACAGCCGCCGGGCGGTACGCCTCCGTGCCGAAGGCCGCCACGCGGAACGCCTTCGGGAGGACCGTGGTCGCCGGACGGTGCGTCTCCGGGCGGACAATCGCCGGGCGGTACGCCTCCGTGTCGAAGGTCGCCGCGCGGAACGCTTCGGGAGGGCCGTGGTCGCCGGACGGTGTGCCTCCGGGCGGACAGCCGCCGGGCGGTACGCCTCGGTGCCGAAGCGCCGCGCGGAACGCCTTCGGGAGGACCGTGGTCGCCGGACGGTGCGTCTCCGGGCGGACAATCGCCGGGCGGTACGCCTCCGTGCCGAAGGCCGCCGCGCGGAACGCCTTGGGGAGGACCGTGGTCGCCGGACGGTGCGCCTCTGGGGCGATTGCCGTCGGACCAGCACGCCTCTGGGCGGGATCGCCGGACGGGCGCGTCTCCGGGTGGATAGCCACCGGCGGCACGTCTAGGGCCGCCGTGTACGCCCCCGGGGCCGAGGTCGCCAGACGGTGCGCCTCCGGCTGGATAAACGCCCGGACGGTACCTCTCCGGGCCGGGGTCGACGGACGGCGCCCCTCCGGGCCGGTCGCCGGTCTCGCCGGACGGCGCCCTCCGGCGGCACCCCTGGCCGGGTCGGGCATGACCGGGCCGCGCCCATGTACTAGAGTTATCTCGACATCGAGATATCTGCCGAGGCGCACCGTAGCCGCCACTCCAGTAAGGCATGCCTAACTTAGCCTGACCTTACTGGTTCGGCCAAGCCGGCGTGGCGGCACGATTGACGGTGGTACGCGCACATCAATGAAGGAGACTGTCGTGTCGGCGAACAGCTTCGACGCCCGCAGCACGCTGCAGGTGGGCGACGAGTCGTACGAGATCTTCCGGCTGGACAAGGTGGAGGGCTCGGCCCGCCTGCCGTACAGCCTCAAGGTCCTGCTGGAGAACCTGCTCCGCACGGAGGACGGCGCGAACATCACCGCCGACCACATCCGCGCCCTCGGCACCTGGGACTCCCAGGCCCAGCCCTCCCAGGAGATCCAGTTCACGCCGGCCCGCGTGATCATGCAGGACTTCACCGGCGTGCCCTGTGTCGTGGACCTCGCCACGATGCGTGAGGCCGTCAAGGAGCTGGGCGGCGACCCGGCCAAGATCAACCCGCTGGCGCCGGCCGAGCTGGTCATCGACCACTCCGTCATCGCCGACAAGTTCGGCACGAACGACGCCTTCAAGCAGAACGTCGAGCTGGAGTACGGCCGCAACAAGGAGCGCTACCAGTTCCTGCGCTGGGGCCAGACCGCCTTCGACGAGTTCAAGGTCGTACCGCCGGGCACCGGCATCGTCCACCAGGTGAACATCGAGCACCTCGCCCGCGTGGTCATGGTGCGTGACGGCAAGGCCTACCCGGACACCCTGGTCGGCACCGACTCGCACACCACCATGGTCAACGGCCTCGGCGTCCTCGGCTGGGGCGTCGGCGGCATCGAGGCCGAGGCCGCCATGCTCGGCCAGCCGGTCTCCATGCTGATCCCGCGCGTCGTCGGCTTCAAGCTCACCGGTGAGCTCCAGCCCGGCACCACCGCCACCGACCTCGTGCTCACCATCACCGAGATGCTGCGCAAGCACGGCGTCGTCGGCAAGTTCGTCGAGTTCTACGGCGAGGGCGTGGCCGCCACCTCGCTCGCCAACCGCGCCACCATCGGCAACATGTCGCCGGAGTTCGGCTCCACCGCCGCGATCTTCCCGATCGACGACGAGACCCTGAACTACCTGCGCCTGACCGGCCGCTCCGCGCAGCAGGTCGCCCTGGTGGAGGCCTACGCCAAGGAGCAGGGCCTCTGGCTGGACCCGGCCGCCGAGCCCGACTTCTCGGAGAAGCTGGAGCTGGACCTCTCCACCGTCGTCCCGTCCATCGCCGGCCCGAAGCGCCCGCAGGACCGCATCGTCCTCGCGAACGCCGCCGAGCAGTTCAAGCTGGACGTCCGCAACTACGTCGACGACATCGACGAGGCGGGCAAGGAGTCCTTCCCGGCCTCCGACGCCCCGGCCGTCGCCCCGAACGGCTTCCCGAGCAACCCGGTCCCGGTGACCGCCCCCGACGGCACCACCTACGAGCTGGACCACGGTGCGGTGACGGTCGCGGCCATCACCTCCTGCACCAACACCTCCAACCCGTACGTCATGATCGGCGCCGCCCTGGTCGCCAAGAAGGCCGTCGAGAAGGGCCTCACCCGCAAGCCGTGGGTCAAGTCCACCCTCGCCCCGGGCTCGAAGGTCGTCACCGACTACTTCGAGAAGGCCGGCCTCACCCCGTACCTGGACAAGCTGGGCTTCAACCTCGTCGGCTACGGCTGCACCACCTGCATCGGCAACTCCGGCCCGCTGCCGGAGGAGGTCTCCAAGGCCGTCAACGACCACGACCTCGCCGTCACCTCGGTCCTCTCCGGCAACCGGAACTTCGAGGGCCGCATCAACCCCGACGTCAAGATGAACTACCTGGCGTCCCCGCCGCTGGTCGTCGCCTACGCCATCGCGGGCTCCATGAAGGTGGACATCACCCGCGACGCCCTCGGCACCGACCAGGACGGCAACCCGGTCTACCTGAAGGACATCTGGCCGACCGAGGCCGAGGTCAACGACGTCGTCGCCAACGCCATCGGCGAGGACATGTTCGCCAAGTCCTACGAGGACGTCTTCGCCGGCGACGCCCAGTGGCAGTCGCTGCCGGTCCCGACGGGCAACACCTTCGAGTGGGACCCGGAGTCCACCTACGTCCGCAAGCCCCCGTACTTCGAGGGCATGGGCATGGAGCCGGCCCCGGTCGAGGACATCTCCGGCGCCCGCGTCCTCGCCAAGCTGGGCGACTCGGTCACCACCGACCACATCTCCCCGGCCGGCGCCATCAAGGCCGACACCCCGGCCGGCAAGTACCTCACGGAGCACGGCGTCGAGCGCCGCGACTTCAACAGCTACGGCTCCCGCCGCGGCAACCACGAGGTCATGATCCGCGGTACGTTCGCCAACATCCGCCTGCGCAACCAGATCGCGCCGGGCACCGAGGGCGGCTACACGCGTGACTTCACGCAGGAGGGCGGCCCGGTCTCCTTCATCTACGACGCCTCCCGCAACTACATCGAGCAGGGCATCCCGCTGGTCGTCCTGGCCGGCAAGGAGTACGGCTCCGGCTCGTCCCGCGACTGGGCGGCCAAGGGCACCGCGCTGCTCGGCGTCAAGGCCGTCATCGCCGAGTCGTACGAGCGCATCCACCGCTCGAACCTCATCGGCATGGGCGTGCTCCCGCTCCAGTTCCCGGAGGGCGCCTCGGCCCAGTCCCTCGGCCTGACCGGTGAGGAGACCTTCTCCATCTCCGGCGTCACCGAGCTCAACGAGGGCCGCACGCCGCGCACGGTCAAGGTCACCACCGACACCGGTGTCGAGTTCGACGCGGTCGTCCGCATCGACACCCCCGGTGAGGCCGACTACTACCGCAACGGCGGCATCATGCAGTACGTGCTGCGCAGCCTGATCCGCAAGTAAGCGGTACGGCTCAGCCGATCAGGGCCGTATCCCCGGTGCCGGGGGTACGGCCCTTCGCCGTACCGCGTCCGCACCGCGGGCCGTCAGCCCCCGTGCCGCCCGCCCGGGCCCGGCTCCGCCCGCACCGGTCAGTCCCCGAGGGCCCCGAGATCCTCCAGGTCCCCGAGATCCTCCAGGGCCGTGAAGTCCCCGAAGAACCGCTTCAGGTCCGGCGCCGTCAGCTCCGCCCAGATCACCTTGCCCTGGGGCGTGTAGCGGGTGCCCCAGCGTTCGGCGAGCTGCGAGACCAGGAAGAGGCCCCGGCCGCCCTCGTCGGTCGTCGCCGCGTACCGCAGATGCGGTGAGGTGCTGCTGCCGTCGGCCACCTCGCAGGTCAGCGTGCCGTCATGGATGAGCCGCACATGGATCGGGTCGGAGCCGTAGCGGATGGCGTTGGTGATCAGCTCACTCAGCACCAGCTCCGTCCCGAAGGCCAGCTCGGACAGCCCCCACTCGGCCAGCTTGGCCGAGACCGCCCCGCGCATCCCCGACACGGCGGCCGGGTCGCGCGGCACGTCCCAGTCGGCGACCCGGTCGGCCGGCAGGGCCCGGGTGCGCGCGACGAGCAGGGCGACGTCGTCCCCGGGACGCTCGGGCAGCAACTGCTCCAGCACCGCCTGGCAGCTCTCCTCCGGCGACCGGCCGGGGTGCCCCGCCAGGGCCCGGCGCAGCAGCTCCATGCCCTCGTCCAGGTCGCGCCTGCGGTCCTCGATCAGACCGTCGGTGTACAGGACGAGCTGGCTGCCCTCCGCCAGCTCCAGCTCGGCCGTCTGGAACGGCAGGCCGCCCAGGCCCAGCGGCGGCCCGGCCGGCACGTCCGGGAAGGTGACGTCCCCGTCGGGGCTGACCAGCGCGGGCGCGAGATGCCCGGCCCGGGCCATCACGCAGCGGCGCGTCACCGGGTCGTAGATGGCGTACAGGCAGGTGGCGCCGACGATCTCGCCGGGCGTCTCCGGGCACGGCTCGTCCTGGTCGAGGCGGCCGACCAGGTCGTCCAGGTGCTGGAGCAGTTCGTCGGGCGGCAGGTCGAGCGTGGAGAAGTTGTGCACCGCGGTCCGCAGCCGGCCCATCGTCGCTGCGGCGTGCAGACCGTGCCCCACCACGTCACCGACGGCCAGCGCCACCCGGCTGCCCGGCAGCGGGATCACGTCGAACCAGTCGCCGCTCACCCCGGACTGCGCCGGCAGATAGCGGTAGCCGGCGTCGAGGGCGCTCTGCTCGGGCAGGGCCCGGGGCAGCAGACTGCGCTGGAGGGTGACCGCGAGAGCGTGCTCGCGGGTGTACCGGCGGGCGTTGTCGATGCTGACCGCGGCACGGGCCACCAGCTCGTCCGCCAGGGTCAGCTCCTCCTCGTCGAAGGGCTCCCGCTTGGCCCGCCAGAAGTTGGCCATGCCCAGGACGACACCGCGCGCGCGGATCGGAGCGGCGATGAGCGAGTGGATGCCGTAGTCCAGGATCTGCCGGGTCCGCTCCGGGTCCTGCGCCTTCCAGCCCTCGGCCTTCGACAGGTCGGTCACCAGCTCGGAGCGTCCGGCGTCGTACCCGCGCGCCTGCGGGGTGGAGGGCAGGAAGTCGATCAGCCGGCCCAGTTCGTACAGGGGGTGGTCGTCCTGGATGCCGTTCACGGCGACCCGGCGGATGTCCCGCGCCGTCGGCGCCGGTTCCTCCCCGTGCAGGACGGCGTCGGCCAGGTCGACGGTGACGAAGTCGGCGAACCGGGGGACGGCGACCCGCGCCAGCTCGTCGGCGGTGCGGACCACGTCCAGGGTGCTGCCGATGCACAGCCCCGCGTCGTACAGCAGCTCCAGCCGCTCGCGGGCGGCCTCGGCCCGGCCGGACACCGCCTGGAGCTCGGTGGAGTCGCGGAGCGTGACGACGGTGCCCCGGGGGCCGCCCGCGCACTCGGTGGGCCGCTGGTTGACCGCCAGCAGGCGCCCCTTGGCGAAGTGCACCTCGTCGCTGGCCTCGCGCCCGGACGTGAGCAGTTCCTCCGTCGCCGGGTCGAGATCCGGCAGCTCCCGCACCGTGCGGCCCTCGGCGTCGGGGGGCAGCTCCAGCAGGCGCCGGGCCTCGTCGTTGGCGAGCAGCAGCCGGCCGTCGGCACCGACGATGAGGACGCCTTCGCGCACCGAGTGCAGGACCGCGTCGTGGTGCTCGTACATGCGGGTCATCTCGTCCGGTCCCAGGCCGTGGGTCTGCCGCCGCAGCCTGCGGCTCACGAGGGCGGTGCCGCCGGTCGAGAGCACGAGCGCGCCCGCTCCGGCGCCGAGGATGATCGGCAGCTGGTGGTCCAGTTCGCTGGTGACGTGCTTGACCTTCAGCCCGGCGGAGACGAGAGCGACCACCCTGCCGTGGCTGTCGTCCACCGGCACGGTGGCCTGCACCTCGTGGCCCAGCGGGCCGTGGACGCTCTCGGTGTACACCTTCCCGGCCAGCGACGGCCCTATGGTGCCCACGAACCGCTCGCCGATCCGCTCGGGTATGGGATGGGTGTAGCGGATGCCCCGGGTGTCCATGACGACGATGAAGTCCACGCCCGCCGACCTGCGTCCGGCCTCGGTCAGCGGCTGCAGGACACGGGACGGGTCGGGGCTGTCCAGGGCGCGCAGCAGGCCCGGCGCGTGGGCGAAGGTCTGCGCGACGGCTATGGACCGGCGCTTGGCCTCCGTGGTGGTGTCCCGCTTCGACTGCAGGACGAGGGCGACGACGGCGCACAGCACGAGCAGCACCACCAGCGCCACCTGGAGCAGGAAGACCTGCCCGGCGACGCTGCGGGGGCTCTTACCGATCAGAGGGCGCCAGGAGAGGCGCCTGAATCGGCCGGATGCGTCCGACATGCGGTATTTGTAGCATCGCGTTCCGCCGGGTGGCTACGGTTCGTCCACGGGATGGACAAGAACCCTCTGCGACCTGCCGACCGCCCCCGGCTCGGGGGGCGATGGCTACGGCGGGTTTGTGGCCCGGGAAGCTCCGGCATCGCGCGCACGCGGCCGTCGGCCTGGTCGGGGCCGGGTCTGTGTGCGGGCGGATGCGGCGGCTGAGCCGCGCATCGGCCGAGCCGGGGCCGTGCACCCCCGCCACCGCTGGTTCGTCCCGGTGCGCGCACGGAGGATCCGCCCCGCTCGTCACCCGGTGCGCGCGCGGAGGGGCCGCCCTGCCCGTCACTCGGTGCGCGCACGGGGGCCGCCCTGCCCGTCACTCGGTGCGCGCACGGGGGCCGCCCTGCCCGTCACCCGGCCCGCGCACGGAGGCCCGCCCCGCCCGTCACCGGCCAGTCGGCTCGCCCACCCCGCCTCCTGCCGCCCACCCCGGGTGACGCCCCGCGTCCGGGCCGCCCCCCCGGGTGACGCCCCGCGTCCGCGCAGCCCACCCCGGATGACGCCCCCCGTCCGGTCGCCCGCCCCCGGCTCTGCCCGCCCGCGTCCGGTCGCCCGCCCCTGTCACGGCGGCCCGGTCACCGTCACGTGGGCGGGGCGCAGGAGGCGGTCGCCGATGCGGTAGCCGGGGCGCAGGATCTCCGCGCAGACCAGCCGCTGCGCGCCCGGCGCCGTGTGGTGCACGATCGCCTCGTGGCACGCCGGGTCGAACGGCTCGCCCTCCTCCCCGAAGGCCTCCAGCCCCAGCGAGCCCAGCTGGGTCCGCAGGGTGTCGGCGATGTCCTTCAGGCCGGGGGTCAGCGGCTCGTGCGCGCACGCCCGGTCCACGGCGTCCACCACCGGCAGGAGGGCCGTCAGCACGTTGGCGACGGCGATCTCCCGCACGGCCATGCGGTCCCGCCGCACCCGCTTGCGATAGTTGTCGTACTCCGCCTTCACCCGCTGGAGATCGGCGGTGCGCTCCTGCAGCAGGCGCTCCACCTCGTCCGAGCTTCGCGTCCGCGCCCCGTCCATCGTCAGCCCGCCTCCGGCTTGTCGTCGTCGACGATCTCGGCGTCCACCACCTCGTCGTCCCCGCCGGAACCCGTCGTACCGCCGGCCCCGGACTGGCCGGACGGACCGGACTGGCCGGGCTGCCCGGCCTGCTCGCTCCGCGACCGCTCGTACAGCGCCGTACCGATCTTCTGCGCGGCCTGTGCGGCACGGTCCAGGGCCTGCCGGATCGCCGCCGTGTCCCCCGACTTCAGCTTCTCCTTCAGCTCGGCCAGCGCCGTCTCCGTCTCGGACCTGGCGTCCGCCGGGATCTTGTCGCCGTTGTCCTTGATCAGCTTCTCGGTGGAGTAGACGAGCTGCTCGGCCTGGTTCCGCGTCTCCGCGGCCTCCCGCCGCTGGCGGTCCTCCTCCGCGTGCTGCTCCGCCTCCCGGACCATCCGGTCGATGTCGTCGCGGGGCAGCGCCGAACCGCCGGTCACCGTCATCTTCTGCTCCTTGCCGGTGCCGAGGTCCTTCGCCGAGACGTGCATGATGCCGTTGGCGTCGATGTCGAACGCCACCTCGATCTGCGGCACCCCGCGCGGAGCGGGCGCGATGCCGGTCAGCTCGAACATGCCGAGCTTCTTGTTGTACGCGGCGATCTCCCGCTCGCCCTGGTAGACCTGCACGGTCACCGAGGGCTGGTTGTCCTCGGCCGTCGTGAAGATCTCGGAACGCCGGGTCGGGATCGTCGTGTTCCGCTCGATGAGCTTGGTCATGATGCCGCCCTTGGTCTCGATGCCGAGGGACAGCGGGGTGACGTCGAGCAGCAGGACGTCCTTGACCTCGCCCTTGAGCACACCGGCCTGGAGGGAGGCGCCGACGGCCACCACCTCGTCCGGGTTCACGCCCTTGTGCGGCTCCTTGCCGGTCAGCTCCTTCACCAGCTCCGTCACGGCCGGCATCCGTGTCGAGCCGCCCACCAGGACCACGTGGTCGATGTCGGACACCTTGATCCCGGCGTCCTTGATCGCGTTGTGGAACGGCGCCTTGCACCGCTCCAGCAGATCGGACGTCAGCTGCTGGAACTGGGCGCGGGTGAGCTTCTCGTCCAGGTGCAGCGGACCCTCCGCGGACGCGGTGATGTACGGGAGGTTGATCGAGGTCTCGCTGGACGACGACAGCTCGATCTTCGCCCGCTCCGCCGCCTCCCGCAGCCGCTGCACGGCCATCTTGTCCTTGGCCAGGTCGACGCCGTAGTTGTTCTTGAACTGCGTGACCAGGTGGTCCACGATCCGCTGGTCCCAGTCGTCGCCGCCCAGGTGCGTGTCGCCGTTGGTGGCCTTCACCTCGATGACGCCCTCGCCCATCTCCAGCAGCGACACGTCGAAGGTGCCGCCGCCCAGGTCGAAGACGAGGACCGTCTGCTCGTCGCCCTTGTCCAGCCCGTACGCCAGCGCCGCCGCCGTCGGCTCGTTGATGATCCGCAGGACGTTCAGGCCCGCGATCTCACCGGCCTCCTTGGTGGCCTGACGCTGGGCGTCGTCGAAGTACGCGGGCACGGTGATCACCGCGTCGGTGACGTCCTCGCCGAGGTAGGCCTCCGCGTCCCGCTTCAGCTTCTGCAGCACGCGCGCGGAGATCTCCTGAGCGGTGTACCGCCTGCCGTCGATGTCTCCCTGGTCGGGGAACCGCCAGGCGTGGTCCCCCATGTGCCGCTTGACCGAGCGCGCGGTGCGCTCCACGTTCGTCACGGCCTGCCGCTTGGCGACCTCGCCGACCAGCACCTCGCCGTTCTTGGCGAACGCGACGACCGACGGAGTGGTCCGTGCGCCCTCCGTGTTGGTGATGACGGTGGGCTCGCCGCCCTCCAGGACGGAGACCACCGAGTTCGTCGTACCGAGATCGATTCCGACCGGACGCGCCATCTGCGTGCTCCCTCTTCCTCGTCGGCCCGTGTGCCCTACGGCCGCTCACCGGGTTCCCAGTGCACCGGTCCCGCGCGCAGCGGCGGCTCGGGAGCCGTGCCGCCCGGCACGAAGAGGTACCGGAGGCGCGACAGCGGGCTCGCAGCGGCGGCGCCGGACGGGGCGCGGTGCCTGGGCCGGGACGGCCGGTCGTGCGACCGGTCGTAGGCCGCGCGCCGCACCGGGTCCCGGAGGGTCTCGTACGCCGCGCGCACCTCGTCGAACCGGGCCGCGGTGACCGCGTCCACCCGCGTGTCCGGCCGCAGTTCCCACGCCAGGCGGCGGAAGGCGGAGGTGATCACCTCGGCCGTGGCGGAGGGCGCCACACCGAGCACCGCGTACAGGTCCGGCTCCACCGTGCGGGTCACCTCCTCACCCACCGCGAGCTGCGCGTTCGAACCGAATTGCCTATCAATCGGAATAAAACTTGAGTGGACTCGTGTCAAGTGTGGACCGGTGTCCCGCATGGGCCCGCGTCACGTCTCCACGGCCCGCTCCGGCCGCTCCGGCACCCTCCGCCGCAGCAGCGCCCCGAGCAGCTCCTCGGCCTCCCCGGGCGGCACCGAGACCGCGACCCGTGCGAGGGGTGCGGTGGCGGGGGTGGGCCACAGGTCGACCACGACGGACGGGTACCCACTGCGCAGCGCGACGAAGTCCGCTCCGCCCGGATGGGCCCACTCGCCCAGCGGGCGCGCGGGCCGCCGCCGGCCACGCCGTGGCACTCCGCGCAGCGCGCGCCACCAGTCGGGCTCGATCCGCGCGTCCCTGATCGGCGCGTCCGGCAGCCGGACCTCCCGCCGGCGCACCCGGAGCCGCTCGCTCCAGGACAGCCGCACCACGAGGTCGTCGCCGTCGACCAGCAGCCGTGCCACGGGACCTCCCGACAGCGGGACTCCGATTCCTCTCTCCACCGGGTTCCCCGCTGAGGGCCACCGGCCGAGGCGTGGGGAACTTGGGCGTGGACCGCTTCGGGTATGCGCGGCCTTCGCCGACGAGGAGCCACACCGGGGCCGGCACCTGGAGATCACGCTGGTCGACATCGGCGAGCGGTTCCGGGAACGCGGCCGCGCGCACTGCCTGGGCCGAGCCGCCGCGACCTGGCGGACCGCCGGCGACCGCCGCCTCGCCGAGGCGGTGACACAACCCCCCGGAGGGGCAGCGCTCTGGGCGGACCCGGTGGCATACGCACCGGGTCCGCGAGCCGGGCAGGCGAGGGGGGTGGGCTGCCTGCCCGGAGGGGGGTGGCCTGAACCGCGTGGCTTGTGCGGCGAGATGGCGAGCGACATCGTTGTCAGTCGTCGTGCACATGACTCTACCGCCTCAACCGACAACGATGTCAACCCACTTGGCTGGTCCGGCCGGGTGACGAGGGCGTGCGCCTCCGGCGCGCACGCGGTCTTCCGTGGTACCGGTGGCGCACGCTACTGTCCCTGCGGCTTGTGCGACCTGTGGTGCGCGACCCGTCCGTTAGGAGGAAGGGCCGCGTCATGCGTTTCAGACCCACGTCCCTGCTGCTGGCCGCGCTCCTCGCGACCGCCGGCACCGCAACTCCCGCCCTGGCGGCGACCGCCGCTCCCCCCGGCCTCGTCAAGGACCCCACCCCGTACGTCGACCCGCTGATCGGCACCAGGAACGGCGGCGACGTCTTCCCCGGCGCCGTCGTGCCGTTCGGCATGCTCTCGTGGAGCCCGGAGAACACCCGCGGCGACGCCACGCGAACCGCCGCGCCCGGCGGATACCAGTACGACGCCACCCGCGTCCGCGGCTTCAGCCTCACCCACATGTCCGGCACCGGCTGCGCCGGCGGCAGCGGGGACATCCCGTTCCTCCCGTACGCCGGCGAGGTCACCACCTCCCCGGCGAGCGACACCAAGGACGCCGTCTACGCCTCCGACTTCCGCCACGCCGACGAGACCGCCGAGCCCGGCCACTACAAGGTCGGCCTGGCCTCCGGCGTCACCGCCGACCTCACCGCCACCGCGCGCACCGGCTCCGCCCGCTTCACCTACCCGGCCGGCAAGCCCGCCTCCCTTCTCGTGCGCACCGCCAACTCCGAGGTCGGCTCGGAGGACTCGACGGTCACGATCGACCCGGACACCCGGACCATCTCCGGCTCGGTCACCTCCGGCAACTTCTGCGGCTACCTCGACCCCGAAGGCCAACGCTCCTACTACACCCTCTACTTCACCGCCCGCTTCGACCGCGCCTTCCAGGCCACCGGCACCTGGCACGACGACCGGCTGGACCCCGGATCCCGCGAGGCGTCCGGCGGCACCGGCGGCTTCTCGCACGGCGGGCGGCCGGTCGCCGGGAAGGGTGCCGGCGGATACGTCGAGTTCGCGCCCGGCGACGGCCCGGTCAACGTCAAGGTCGGCATCTCCTACGTCAGCCGGGAGGCGGCCGAGGCCAACCTGGCCGCCGAGAATCCGCCGGGGCGGTCCTTCGACGCGGTCCGGGAGGCGGCCCGGCGGGCCTGGCGGGAGCGGCTCGGAGCCGTCCGGGTCGGCGGCGGCTCGGACGCCGAGCGCACCACCTTCTACACCGCGCTCTACCACGCGCTGCTGCATCCGAACGTCATCAGCGACGCCGACGGCAGGTACCGGGGCGCCGACGGCCGCGTGCACACGGTCGACCGCCGCCGGCACGCCCAGTACGGCACCTTCTCCGGCTGGGACGTCTACCGCGACCAGGTGCAGCTGCTGACGCTGCTCGACCCGCGCACGGGCTCGGACATCGCGCAGTCCCTGTACGAGCTGGCCCGGCAGAACAACGGCGTCTGGGACCGCTGGCTGCACGGCGCGAGCGGCACCCACGTCATGAACGGCGACCCCTCGCCGACCGCGCTGGCCGGGATCCGCGCCTTCGGCGGCACGGACTTCGACCTCAAGGGCGCCCTGAAGTCCCTCGTGCGGGCGGCGACCGTGCCCACACCGCAGGACCTGTCCCCGGCCGGCAAGCCCGTGCTGTCCGCGGGCCAGCGCCCCTCCCTCGACAAGTACCTCAAGCTGCACTACATGCCGTCCGTCTCCAACGCCTGGGGCGGCGCCGCCGAGACCCTGGAGATGTCCACCGCGGACTTCGCGATCTCCCAGCTCGCCCGCGCCGCCGGGGAGAAGGGCACGGCGGAGACGTTCGCCCACCGCGCCCAGTGGTGGCAGAACAGCTTCAACATCGCCGCCGCGCCGGACGGCGGCTACATCGCCAACCGCAAGGCCGACGGCAGCTGGGTCACCGGCTTCACCCCGGACACCGGCAACGGCTTCGTCGAGGGCACGGCCGCCCAGTACACCTGGATGGTGCCGCACGACCCGGCGGGCCTGTTCGCCGCGCTGGGCGGCCGGGACCGGGCGCTCGCCCGGCTGGACGACTTCTTCCACGACGCCGACGGCGGCTGGGCCTTCACCGGCAACGGCGGCACCAAGTCCGAACTGGACAACGAGCCGTCGATCAACGTCCCCTACCTGTACGACTACGCCGGCGCCCCCTACAAGACGCAGGAGACCGTCCGCGCGGCGATGCGGCAGCTGTGGTCCACCGAGCCCGGCGGCATCCCGGGCAACGACGACCTCGGCGCGATGTCCGCCTGGTACGTCTTCTCCGCCCTCGGCATGTACCCGCAGGTGCCGTCCCGGGCCGAACTGGTCCTCGCCTCACCGCTGTTCGAGCGGATCGAGATCGACCGGCCGCACGGCAACGACATCTCCGTGCGCGCCACCGGAGCGGCGGCCGACGCGCCCTACGTCCGGTCCCTGAAGGTGAACGGCCGCAGCAGCGACCGGCCGTGGCTGCCCGCGTCGTTCGTCCGCGACGGCGGCCGGCTCGACTACACCCTGTCCGCCACCCCGGACCGGGACTGGGGCGCGGGCAGCCCGCCGCCGTCCTTCCGGGAGGGCGAGCAGCCGTACCAGATCGGCGTCGGGCCCACCACGGCCACCCTCGCCCCCGGTGACAGCACGAAGATCGGCATCCGCGCGCTGTCGCTGACCGGCGGCACCGGACCCGAGGTGCGCTTCCGGGTGCGGACCCCGGCCGGGGTGACGGCCACGCCCGCCGAGGGCACGGTCACCGACGGCACCCAGGAGATCACCCTCACGGCCGCCCGGGACGCCGCGCAGGGCTTCGCCGACGTCCAGGTCACGGTGACCTCGGGGGAGTCCTCCTACGAGCAGCCGGTGGCCCTCACCGTGGCCGCCCCCGGCACCCTGCTCGCCGCCTACAACAACACCGGAGTCTCCGACGACGACGGCGACCACGACGAGGCCGACTACGACGGCGGCGGCTGGAGCTACTCCCGCCAGGCCCTCGCGGCGGCCGGCCTCACCCCCGGCAAGCAGGCCACGGCCGGCGGTCTCGCCTTCACCTGGCCCGCCTCGCCCGCCGGGCGCCCCGACAACGCCTCGGCGTCCGGCCAGACCATCCAACTGCCCTCCCCGGCAGGCGCGTTGTCCTTCATCGGCAGTGCCGTCAACGGCAACCAGCAGACCAAGGCGACCGTCACCTACACCGACGGCACCACCGACACCGTCGACCTGTCCTTCACCGACTGGACCGTGGGCGGCGGTGGCGGCTCCGTCCAGTACGGCAACGAGGTCGTCGCCAAGACCGCGTACCGCAACGTCGCCGGCGCGGACAAGGACCCGGTGGCGACGTACGTCTTCGCCACCAAGCCGTACCAGGCCCCGGCGGGCAAGCGGATCGAGTCCGTGACGCTCCCGCGCAACACGGACCTGCACGTCTTCACCCTCGCGACGGGCTGAGCGCACCGGCCGGTCGCGGACACGGCACGGGGGCGGACCCATCCGGGCCCGCCCCCTTTCCGGTGTCCCAGGTCAGCCCAGCAGTTCCACCTCCGCCAGGGTCGACTCGCCGTCCAGGACCAGGCGGTACTTCGTGTAGGTGCCCGGCGCGGCGATGGTGAAGGCGCGGGTCTGGCGGTCCCAGGTGAACGTCTCCCCGGACCGGTGGTCCAGGGTCCGCCAGGTGGTGCCGTCGGTGGAGCCCTCCAGGGTCCAGCCGGTCGGTGCCTTCGTACGGTCGGCGCCCGAGGTCAGCGTGTACTGGACCGGCCGCACGGCACCCTCGGCCGGCAGGTCCGCCGAGGTGACCATGGCGCTCGTCGCCGAGGTGTTGTCGAAGAGCGCGCCGTCACCCTTCAGCACGTCCGCGCGGGGCGTCGGCACCTTGTCGTCCTGGGTGACCGAGACCGGCGCCGCGTCCTTCCCGGTGCCCCACGCCGACGGCTTGGAGCCCATGAAGAAGTCCAGCACCCCGCCCTTGGACAGCAGCGAGTGCGGCAGCGACGTCGACTTCCAGGGGCGGCCGTCGAACATGACGCCCTGGACGTAGACGTTCTTCGCGCTGTTCCCCGGCGCCCGCACCACCAGGTCCCGGCCGTTCTCCAGGTGCACGGTGACCTTCTTGAACAGCGGGGAGCCGATGGAGTACTCGCCGCTGCCCATCACCAGCGGGTAGAAGCCGAGCGCGGAGAAGAGGTACCAGGCCGACTGCTCGCCGTTGTCCTCGTCGCCGTGGTAGCCCTGCCCGATCTCGCTGCCGGTGTAGAGCCGGGAGAGCGCCTCACGGACGTACGCCTGCGCCTTCCACGGCTGGCCGGCCGCGTCGTACATGTAGATGACGTGGTGCGCGACCTGGTTGGAGTGGCCGTACATGCCCATCCGGACGTCCCGCGCCTCGGTCATCTCGTGGATGACACCGCCGTAGGAGCCGACGAAGTCCGGGGAGGCCGTCTCCGGGGTGGCGAAGTACTCGTCGAGCTTGTCGGCGAGGCCCTGCCGGCCGCCGTACAGGTTGGCCAGGCCCCGGCTGTCCTGCGGGGCGGTGAAGGCGTAGCCCCAGCCGTTGGTCTCCGTGTAGTCGTAGCCCCACACGCGCGGGTCGTACTTCGCCGAGTCCACGCGCCAGTCGCCCTTGTCGTCGCGGCCCTGGAAGAAGCCCGCCTTGGCGTCGAAGAGGTTCACGTAGTCCCGGGCCCGGTTGAGGAAGTACTCCGACTCCTCCCGGTAGCGCTTCTCGCCGGTCTGCTTGTAGAGCGCCTCGCCCATCTTCGCGATGCCGTAGTCGTTGACGTAACCCTCCATCGCCCACGACAGGCCCTCGTGCGTGTCGGTGGACGTGTAGCCGAGGAAGGGCGAGGTGGACATGCCCTTGCGGCCCACGCCGGACATCGGCGGTACCACGGTCGCGTTCTTCACGGCCGCGTCGTACGCCGCCTTCGCGTCGAACTTCACGCCCTTGACGTAGGCGTCGGCGAACGCCACGTCCGAGGAGGTGCCGGTCATCAGGTCGGCGTAGCCGGGGGAGGACCAGCGGGAGGTCCAGCCGCCGTCCTTGTACTGCTGCACGAACCCGTCGACCATCTCGCCCGCCTGGGACGGCGTCAGGAACGAGTACGCCGGCCAGGTGGTCCGGTAGGTGTCCCAGAAGCCGTTGTTGACGTACACCTTGCCGTCCACGATCTTCGCGCCGGTGTGCGTCGGGGTGTCCGGGCCCGGCATCGGGGAGAACGGCGAGGCGTACCGGTCCTCGCCGTCGACCCGCTCGAAGCCGGAGTTGGGGTACAGGTACAGCCGGTACAGGCCGGAGTACAGCGTGGTCAGCTGGTCCGGGGTCGCGCCCTCCACCTCGACCTTGCCGAGCAGCTTGTCCCAGACCCGCTGGGCGTGGTCCCTGACCGTGTCGAAGGAGGTGCCGTCGGGGATCTCCTGGCGGAGGTTGTCCTTCGCCTGGTCGACGCTGATGAGCGAGGTCGCCAGGCGCAGGGTGACGGTGCGGTCGGCGCCCGCGTCGAAGCGCAGGAAGCCCTTCACGCCGCTGGAGCCGCCGTCGGTGACCGGCTTGTCGAACTCGCCGTACACGAACAGCCGGGTCGCGCCCGTCGACAGGCCCGACTTCACGTCGGAGTAGCCGGTGACGGTCCCGTGCTCCTTGTCGAGCGTCAGACCGGCCTGCTCGGTGACGTTGTCGAACACCACGCTCGCGTCGTCACCGGGGTAGGTGAAGCGGAGGGCGGCGGCGTGGTCGGTCGGGGCCATCTCGGCCTTGAGGCCGTTCTCGAACCGGACGCCGTAGTAGTACGGCCGCGCGGTCTCGTTCTCGTGCCGGAAGGGCAGCTCCCGCGCCTCGCGACCGGTGTCCGGGGTGCCGGACGCGGCCGACGGCATCAGCTGGAAGGTCTGCCGGTCGCCCATCCAGGGGCTCGGCTCGTGACTGGCGCTGAACGCCTGGATCGTCGGCAGGTTGTCCGCGTTGTTGGCGCGGGCGTACTCGTACAGCCAGCTCAGCGAGGACGCGTTGGTCACCGGGGTCCAGAAGTTGAAACCGTGCGGCAGGGCCGTCGCCGGGAAGTCGTTGCCGCGCGAGAAGCTGCCGCTGGAGTTGGTGCCGCGGGTGGTCAGCGCGTAGTCCGACAGATGCGCCTTCGGCTTCTCGGGCGCCACCGGCTTCAGGGCCACGTCGTCCAGCCAGCCGCGGAACTTCGCCGGGCCGTCGGGGGAGTCGTACGCCACCAGGATCCGGTCGACGGTCTTGCCGGCCGCGACCGAGCCGATCCGCGCGACCACGTTGTTCCACTGGTTGACGTACAGGGCCTTCGACGCGCCCTGCCCGCGCGGGGTGAGCGGGAAGCCGTGGCTGTCCAGCGCGCCCAGGCCGCTCAGGTAGGTGCCGTCGGTGAAGGCCAGGTCGACGGAGACGTTCGTGGCGTCGTAGTCGCGGTCACCGTCGGCCATCGACGGGAAGATGCGGTACGACAGCTGGGTGTCGCCGCCGACCTTGACGTTCACGTCGAAGACCTTGTTGTACGAGTAGGCCCGGCCGGCCGCCGTGTGCCGGCCGGCGTAGCGCAGGGCCCGCTTCCCGGTGAACCCGGCCCGCGCCTTGGCGGTCGGGGAGCCGCTCGGGCCCTTGTCGACCAGGGTCAGCATGTCCTGCGGCACCGGGCCGCCGCCGCTGCCGGTGGAGAACTGCACGTCGGCGAGCTGCACGATGTCCGGGGCGCCGGCGTTCCTCGTCACCTCCAGCCGGAAGTGCTGGTACTCGGCCGGCTCGGCGAGGTCGTACGACTTCGTCTGGAACCGCTCGGCGAAGTTCTCGCCCGAGCGGGTGTCGACCGTCTTCCAGTCCTTGCCGTCGGTGGAGCCCTTCAGGGTCCAGTCCTCGGGGTCGCGCTCGCCGAAGTCATTGGCCGAGGTGAGCGCGTACGTCGTTATCTTGACGGGTTTGTCCAGATCGAACTCCACCCAGCCGGTGGGCTCGAAGGTCAGCCACTTGGTGCCGGGCTCGCCGTCGACGAGGTTCTCCTTGACCTCCCCCGCGCCCGCGTTCTCACCGCTGGCCCTGACCTCGGTGACATGGTCGGTGACATTGCCCGGGATGCCCGTGCTGTAGCCGCCGTCGACGCCCGAGGCGCGCTTGGTGCCGTCCGGCCCGGTGTCGACGGTGTTCAGCCAGTCCGGCGCCGGGTCGTCCGCCTCGAACGAGGATGCGAACTCCCGGTCGGCCGCCGGAGCCTTGGGGGGCAGGGCGACCGCCGCGCCCTGCGCGCCGACGGCCATGACAAAGGCGGCCGTGAGGACGGCCGCCGGAGCCCATCTGTGCCGCGTTCTCCGCTGCATCTACCGATTTCCCCTCCTGCGCCCCCTCCGGACAACGTTGTCAGCTACGGGGCGCAGGAACCAGTAGGTGGCCAAGTGGCCCGTGATGTCAAGGGTGTTGGACGTGGCATTCAGGGAGTTATGTCGCGACTTTTTCCGGCGGGCCGTTCCGCGGGCCTTCATATTTCCGCGAGGTCTCAACTCGGAAAAGACCCAACGCGAACCCTGCATTCGATCTTGCTCAGTTGGCGGGAAGTGGACTATACCTGTCGGCGTTTCCAGCACGACCCAGCACTACCCGACAGCGGTGCCGGGGAGGATCCGGTTCACCGCCTGAGTCCTGGAGAAGGCGAGGACTTGAGCATGGGATCCACTGCGCCCCACGGTGCCGAAGGTGTAGGACGTCGTGATCTGATCAAGCGGTCCGCGGCGCTCGGCCTGGTCGCGGCCCCGGGAATGGGCCTGCTGTCCGCCTGCGCCAGCGGCGGCGGTGACGGACAGGACAAGGCGAAAGCGGGCAAGAAGACCGCGAAGAACCCCCTCGGCGTCAATGACACCGCGGGCATGGAGTTCGTCCTCTTCGACGGCGGCTTCGGCAAGGAGTACGCCGAGGACGCGGTGAAGGTCTACGAGAAGGACTTCCCCAAGGCCAAGGTGAAGTTCGCCGCCACCCAGAAGATCCAGTCCACCCTGCAGCCCCGTTTCAACCAGGGCAACCCGCCGGACCTCATCGACAACTCCGGGGCCGAGCAGATGGACATGGGTGTGCTCGTCGGCAAGAACCAGCTGGCGGACCTCACCCCGCTGCTGGACGCGCCGTCGTACGACGACCCGGCGAAGAAGGTCCGCGACACGCTGCGCCCCGGCATCGTGGAGATGGGCCAGTTCGACGGCAAGCCGGTCTGGATCCTGTACTACGCCTACACGGTCTACGGCGTCTGGTACTCGCAGAAGGCCCTCGACTCGCTGGACGCGGAGTACCCGCAGACCTGGGACGAGATGCTGGCGGTCTGCGCGAAGGCCAAGAAGAAGGGCATGGCGGGCTGGACGTACGCGGGCAAGTACCCGTACTACATCCCCTTCTCGCTCTACCCGATGATCGGCAAGGTGGGCGGCCGGGAGGTCCTCGACGCCATCGACAACCTGGAGCCGAACGCCTGGAAGCACCCGGCGGTCAAGGCCTGCTTCGAGGCCTACTACGAGCTGTACAAGAAGGGCTACATCCTGAAGGGCACGCCGGGCCTGGACCACATCCAGTCCCAGACCGCCTGGGCCAAGGGCGAGGCGCTGTTCATCCCGAACGGCTCCTGGGTGGAGAACGAGTCGGCCAACGTCATCCCGGCCGACTTCGACCTCGCGGTGTCCGCGCCCACCGGCATCGACTCCTCCGACAAGCTGCCGTTCGGCACCATCTGGGCCTCCGGCGGTGAGCCCTTCATCGTGCCGGCCAAGGCGAAGAACGCCGAGGGCGGCATGGAGCAGCTGCGCATCATGCTCTCCGAGGCGTCCTCGAAGAACTTCACCGCCAAGGTGAAGTCGCTGACCGCGTACAACGGAGGCACCAGCGGCATCAGCCTCACGCCGGGTCTGAAGTCGGGCGTGGCGGCGCTGGACAAGGCCGGGTCCAACGTGGTGAATCCGCGTCTGCAGGACTGGTACGTGCAGTTGCAGAAGGAGAAGATCGGTGTGGCCGGTCTCGGCGAGATGATGGCCGGACGGCTCACCCCGGCCGAGGCCGTCAAGAAGATCCAGGGCTTTGCCGACGAGGCGGCCAAGGACACCTCGATCAAGCACTACAAGCACCAGTAATCCAGCACCCTGACAGCACCGGAGTGGCGATGCAGCACGGCAAGTACCGGTTCATCGTGGGGTTTCTGGCACTGCCCCTCGGACTGTACGCGCTCTTCGTGGTGTGGCCGTTCATCCAGTCCATCTACTACTCGTTCACGGACTGGACGGGCCTCAGCCCCGAATTCAAAATGGTCGGCTTCGACAACTACAAGAGGATGCTCGACGACGACATCTTCTGGAAGTCGCTCCAGCACAGTCTGCTGTTCGCTCTGGTGGTGCCGGTGGTGACGATCGGTCTCGCGCTGTTCCTCGCTTTCATGATCAACGTGGGCGGACGACGCAGAAGGGGCGGCCCCGTGATCTCCGGGGTCCGGGGCTCGTCCTTCTACAAGATCGTCTACTTCTTCCCGCAGGTGCTGTCGATCGCGATTGTCGCGCTGCTGTTCGCCTTCGCCTACAACCCGGACAGCGGCGCGATCAACTCGCTCCTGCGCGGCATCGGCCTCGACGGCGTGCAGCCGCTGTGGCTGGGCGATCCGAGCCTCGCCCTGTGGTGCGTGATGGCGGTGCTCGTGTGGTCCACGGTCGGCTTCTTCGTGGTGCTGTTCTCCGCGGGCATGGCCTCGATCCCGGCCGAGCTGTACGAGGCGGCGCTGCTGGACGGCGCCAGCCGCTTCACCACCTTCTTCCGCGTCACCCTGCCGCTGCTGTGGGACACCGTGCAGTCCGGCTGGGTGTACATGGGCATCCTCGCCCTCGGCGCCGAGTCGTTCGCGGTCGTACAGATCATGACGACCGGACCGGGCGGTCCCGACTACTCGACCACGGTGATGGTCCTGTACGTGTACCAGAAGGCGTTCCGGGACGGTCAGGCCGCCTACGCCACCACCATCGGCGTCGCCCTGCTCGTCGTCACGCTCGCGTTCGCGGCGATCGTGATGAGGCTGGGCCGTCGCGAGCGGCTGGAGTACTGAAGCGATGAAGACGACCGAGACCCCCGCACCGCTGCCGGCCGAGTCCGGCGCCGGCGTGACCAAGGTGGACGTGCCGCCGGCCGTGCCGTCCCCCGGGCGGAAGAGGGAGGGCAACGTCCTCAACGTCTTCTCCCACGGCATCCTGGTCATCTGGGCGATCATGGTGGTCCTGCCGCTGGTGTGGGCCGTGATGACGTCCTTCAAGGACGACAGCTCCATCTTCGGTTCGCCCTGGTCCCTGCCCGACAGGCTGCACTTCGACAACTGGGCGCGGGCGTGGACCGACGCCAACATGAGCGACTACTTCCTGAACACCGTCCTGGTGGTCGGCGGCTCACTGATCGGCACCCTGGTGCTCGGCTCCATGGCGGCGTACGTGCTGGCCCGCTTCGACTTCCCGGGCAACCGCTTCGTCTACTACCTGTTCGTCGGCGGCATGAGCTTCCCGATCATGCTCGCGCTGGTCCCGCTGTTCTACGTGGTCAACAACATGGGGCTGCTGAACACGATCCACGGCCTCATCCTGGTCTACATCGCCTACTCGCTGCCGTTCACGGTCTTCTTCCTCACGGCGTTCTTCCGCACCCTGCCCACCTCGGTGGCGGAGGCGGCCTTCGTCGACGGCGCCTCGCACTCGCGTACGTTCTTCCAGATCATGCTGCCCATGGCGAAGCCGGGTCTGATCAGCGTCGGCATCTTCAACTTCCTGGGCCAGTGGAACCAGTACATGCTGCCCACGGTGCTCAACACCGACCCCGACAAGAAGGTCCTCACCCAGGGACTGGTCCAGCTGGCGGCCAGCCAGGGTTACAAAGGAGACTGGTCGGGGCTCTTCGCGGGCCTGGTCATGGCGATGCTGCCGGTGCTCGCGGCGTACATTGTCTTCCAGCGCCAGGTGGTGCAGGGGCTGACCGCGGGGGCGCTCAAATAAGGGCTCGACCCGGCGCGGTCACGCCCCGCGGTCGTTCCAGGACGCACACCGTCCCCTCCCCGGGGGAGGTGTGCGTCGGCGTGTCGGTGTGTCGGCGTGTCGGTGTGTCCATGTATCCGGAAACGGTTCAACCTCTTGACGGGAGTCGCCCCGAACGGCTCAGCTTAGAGTTCACTAGTTGGACATACACGGGGCCTCGCCGAAGCGGCCCCGCGCTCAGGAGGTCGTCGTGGAGACTCCAGGGTCGCAGTCGTCACTGCACCGAGCCAACCTGGAGCGGGTGGTCCGGGCCGTACGCCTGGCCGGGTCCCTCACGCAGGCGGAGATCGCGCGGACGACCGGGCTGTCCGCCGCGACCGTCTCCAACATCGTGCGGGAGCTGAAGGACGGCGGAACCGTCGAGGTCACGCCCACGTCGGCAGGCGGGCGGCGGGCCCGCAGCGTCAGCCTGAGCGGGGACGCCGGCATCGTCATCGGGGTCGACTTCGGGCACACCCATCTGCGGGTCGCGGTCGGGAACCTCGCCCACCAGGTGCTGGCCGAGGAGGCCGAGCCGCTCGACGTGGACGCCTCCGCCGACCAGGGCTTCGACCGGGCCGAACAGCTGGTCAACCGGCTGATCGCGGCGACGGGCGTGGACCGGGCCAAGGTGGCCGGCGTGGGGCTCGGTGTGCCGGGCCCGATCGACGTCGAGTCGGGCACGCTGGGCTCGACCGCGATCCTGCCCGGCTGGGGCGGCACCAAGCCCGCGGAGGAGCTGCGCGAACGGCTCGGCGTGCCGGTGCACGTGGACAACGACGCCAACCTCGGCGCACTGGGCGAGCTGGTCTGGGGCAGCGGGAAGGGCGTCCGGGACCTGGCGTACATCAAGGTCGCGAGCGGTGTCGGCGCCGGTCTGGTGATCGACGGGAAGATCTATCGCGGGCCTGGCGGCACAGCGGGAGAAATCGGGCATATTACACTCGATGAATCCGGCCCGGTCTGCCGCTGCGGGAACCGCGGCTGCCTGGAGACGTTCGCGGCGGCGCGCTATGTGCTCCCGCTGCTCCAGCCCAGCCACGGCTCCAGCCTGACGATGGAGGGCGTCGTACGGCTGGCCAGGGACGGAGACCCGGGCTGTCGTCGGGTGATCGCCGACGTCGGCCGCCACATCGGCAGTGGAGTGGCCAATCTCTGCAATCTGCTGAACCCGAGCCGGGTGGTCCTCGGTGGTGATCTCGCCGAGGCCGGTGAGCTGGTGCTCGGGCCGATCAGGGAGTCCGTCGGCCGCTACGCCATTCCCAGCGCGGCGCGCCAACTGTCCGTTCTCCCGGGGGCACTTGGTGGCCGCGCGGAGGTGCTCGGAGCGCTCGCCCTCGCCCTCAGCGAGATGGGCGATTCGACCCTTTTGGAGGGTGCACTGCCCGTGGCGGCTCCTGTCTTCACTTAGAGAACGGATGGCACCGTTGCCATCTCGTTAAGGATTTACTTCTTGACGTCGCACGTGTGGCCGAGTTGACTTCCAGCCACCTCGGCCGCAACGACGCGGCCTCGTCAGGGAGGTTTGAAGAGTGAACAAGCGCATGCGTCGTGCTGCCTTTGCTTTCTGTGCCACCGCAATGACCGTCTCGCTCGCCGCCTGCGGCAGCGCGAAGGAGTCCGGCGGCAACGGTGACAGCGGGAAGACGACCACCCACAAGGGTGACGACATCACCGTCGGTCTGCTCCTGCCGGAGAACCAGACCGCCCGCTACGAGAAGTTCGACAAGCCCATCATCGAGAAGCAGATCAAGGATCTGACCAACGGCAAGGGCAAGGTCGACTACCTCAACGCCAAGCAGGACGCGACGCTCCAGTCGCAGCAGATCGACACGATGATCACCAAGAAGGTCGACGTGCTGATCCTCGACGCGGTCGACTACAAGGCGGTCGCCCAGGGCGTCAAGAAGGCCAAGGACGCGGGCATCCCGGTCGTCGCCTACGACCGCCTCGCCGAGGGCCCCATCTCCGCCTACACCTCGTTCGACAACGTCGAGGTCGGCAAGACGCAGGGTGAGGCCCTGCTGAAGGCCCTGGGCAGCAAGGCCAAGTCCGGCAAGGTCGTCATGATGAACGGCTCCGTGACCGACCCGAACGCCGCGCAGTTCAAGAAGGGCGCGCACGACGTCCTCGACGGCAAGGTGAACATCGGCAAGGAGTACGACACCAAGGAGTGGAAGCCGGAGAACGCCAACGCCAACATGGAGGGCGCCATCTCCGCCCTCGGCAAGGACAAGATCGTCGGCGTCTACTCCGCCAACGACGGCATGGCGGGCGGCATCATCACCGCGCTCAAGGGCGCGGGCATCAAGAAGCTTCCCCCGGTCACCGGCCAGGACGCCGAGCTCGCGGGCGTGCAGCGCATCGTGGCGGGCGAGCAGTACATGAGTGTCTTCAAGTCCTACCCGCAGGAGGCCGAGACCGTCGCCAAGATGGCCGTCTCGATCGCCAAGACCGGCAAGGTCGACAGCTCGCTCGGTGCCAGCACCGTCGACAGCGGCACCGAGAAGGGCATCCCGGCCGTCATCGTCCCGGTAGTCTCGCTGACGAAGGACAACATCAAGGACACGGTCATCAAGCAGGGTTACTACACGGTCAACGAGATCTGCACGGCCAAGTACAAGGCCGCCTGCGACAAGATCGGCCTGAAGTAACACCCCCAGGGGGCCGCCTCGGCGGCGGTCCCACCGGCCTGCACGGGAGGCGCGCGCCCACTGTCCGCGCGCCCCGTGCCGGCACGTCCGGCGCCCCGCCGCCGACAGCCCCGCAGCACAACGGCGGGGCGCCGGACGGAACGCCCCTCACTCTTCATGTTCAACCTCCCGCCGGGGTCAGCTCGGGCGGCGAAGGAGATGGTTCACGTGTCCGCTACGCCCGTGCTGGCGTTGCGCGGGGTCTCCAAGCGATTCGGTGCCGTTCAGGCGCTCACCGACGTAGAGCTTGAGGTCCACGCCGGAGAGGTGGTTGCCCTCGTCGGCGACAACGGCGCCGGCAAGTCCACCCTCGTCAAGACGATCGCGGGTGTGCATCCCATCGATGACGGTGTCATCGAGTGGGAGGGCCGCCCCGTCACGGTCAACCGGCCGCACGACGCCCAGAACCTGGGCATCGCGACGGTCTACCAGGACCTCGCCCTGTGCGACAACATCGACGTCGTCGGCAACCTGTTCCTCGGCCGTGAGATCAAGCGCCGCGGTGTCCTGGACGAGGTCGAGATGGAGCGCCGCTCGCGCGAGCTGCTCCAGACGCTCTCCATCCGCATCCCCAGCGTGCGCATCCCGATCGCGTCGCTCTCCGGCGGTCAGCGCCAGGTCGTGGCCATCGCCCGCTCCATGCTCGGCGAGCCCAAGCTGGTCATCCTCGACGAGCCGACCGCCGCCCTCGGCGTCGAGCAGACCGCCCAGGTCCTCGACCTCGTCGAGCGGCTGCGCGAGCGGGGCCTCGCGGTCATCCTCATCAGCCACAACATGGCCGACGTGAAGGCCGTCGCCGACAAGGTCGCCGTCCTGCGGCTCGGTCGCAACAACGGCGTGTTCGAGGTCAAGACCACCTCGCAGGAAGAGATCATCTCCGCCATCACCGGCGCCACGGACAACGCCGTGACCCGTCGTGCGGCGCGCACCACCGCGGAGGCTCAGAAGTGAGCATCGACAAGACCCAGGCCGAGCCCGTCGACACGCCGGCCGTCGCCGCCGACGCCGCCCCCGCCGTCGACCCCCGCCTGCTCGTGCGCGAACAGGGCTTCGCGGGCTACGTCACCGAGTTCAAGCGCAAGATGCGTGCCGGCGACCTCGGCGCCCTGCCGGTCGTGATCGGCCTCATCGCCATCTGCGCGATCTTCCAGAGCCTGAACTCCGCCTTCCTCGGCGCGGAGAACCTCAACAACATCTTCGTCGCCATGGTGGCCACCGGCATGATGTCGGTCGGCATCATCTTCGTGCTGCTGCTCGGCGAGATCGACCTGTCCGTCGGCTCCGTCTCCGGTGTCTCCTCGGCGATCACCGCCGTGATGAGCGTCACCCACGGCGTCAACGAGTGGCTCGCCGTCCTCGCCGCCCTCGCGGCCGGCGCGGTCATCGGTGCCGTGCACGGCTTCTTCTTCGCCCGGATCGGCGCGCCCGCGTTCGCGGTGACCCTGGCCGGCCTGCTGTTCTGGAACGGCTTCATGCTCCAGATCCTGGGCTCGAACGGCACGATCAACATCGACGGCGACGGTGTGGTCGGCAAGCTCACCACGTACTACTTCTCGGACGTGGCCGCCGCCTACCTCCTGGCCTTCGTCGCGGTCGCCGGATACTTCCTGTCGGCCTTCCTCGGCAACCGCCGCCGCGCGCTCGCGGGCATCCCGTCCCGCCCGCTCAGCGACATCGTGCTGCGCACCGCGCTGCTCGCGGTCGCCGCGTTCGGCGTCGCGGTCATGTTCAACCAGTACAAGGGCCTGCCGCTCGCGGTGCTGCTGTTCGTGGTCGTCCTGGTCGGCAGCGACTTCGTGCTGCGCCGCACCGCGTACGGCCGCAAGGTCTTCGCGCTCGGCGGCAGCGTGGAGGCGTCCCGCCGCGCCGGTATCAACGTCACCCTGGTGCGCGTCTCGGTCTTCGCCATCGCGGGCTTCTTCGCCTCGGTCGGCGGTCTGTTCTGGGCCTCCAAGATCGCTGCCGCCAACCAGAGCGCCGGCTCCGGCGACCTGCTGATGAACGTCATCGCCGCGGCCGTCATCGGCGGCACCAGCCTCTTCGGTGGCCGGGGCCGCACCTGGAACGCGCTGCTCGGTGTCCTCGTGATCACGTCGATCCAGTACGGCCTCGCCCTCCAGGGCATCGCCACCCCGATCCAGTACATGATCACCGGTGGCGTGCTCCTCGCCACGGTCGTCATCGACTCGATCACCCGCAAGACCCAGAAGTCGGCCGGCCGCGCCTGAGCGCGCCGACGCACCACGCCCTTGCCCGGCACCGTCCGACGGTGCCGGGCAAGGGCGTGTCCGGGCCGCCGCAGGGGTACAGCCGTTCGCGTGAGTCACGCCCCCCGGCCCGGCCGTCGGGCGTGCGGACGGAACATTAGACTCGTCCAAGCCCGGCAACAGCTCGATCAGCTCTACTGCAAGGAGGCACGGGTGCCGCTGCTGACCCGCATCAGGGGACCGCGCGATCTGGACCGGCTCAGCCTGGAGGAGCTGGACCAGCTGGCGGAGGAGATCCGGACCTTCCTCGTCCAGGAGGTCTCCAAGACCGGCGGGCACCTGGGCCCCAACCTCGGTGTGGTGGAGCTGACCATCGCCCTGCACCGGGTGTTCGAGTCCCCGAAGGACAAGGTGCTGTGGGACACCGGCCACCAGTCCTACGTGCACAAGCTGCTCACCGGCCGGCAGGACTTCTCGAAGCTGAAGATGAAGGGCGGTCTGTCGGGCTACCCCTCGCAGGCCGAGTCCGAGCACGACGTCATCGAGAACAGCCACGCCTCCACCGTGCTCGGCTGGGCCGACGGCATCGCCAAGGCCAACCAGCTGCGCCGGCGGGACAGCCATGTCGTCGCCGTCATCGGTGACGGGGCCCTGACAGGCGGGATGGCCTGGGAGGCGCTCAACAACATCGCCGAGGCCAAGGACCGGCCGCTGGTCATCGTCGTCAACGACAACGAGCGCTCCTACGCCCCCACCATCGGCGGCCTCGCCAACCATCTGGCGACCCTGCGCACCACCGACGGCTACGAGCGCTTCCTGGCGCGGACGAAGGACCTCCTCGACCGCACCCCGGTCGTCGGCAAGCCGCTGTACGAGACCCTGCACGGCGCCAAGAAGGGGCTGAAGGACTTCATCGCCCCGCAGGGCATGTTCGAGGACCTCGGGCTGAAGTACGTCGGCCCGATCGACGGCCACGACATCGAGGCGCTGGAGTCGGCGCTGGCCCGGGCCAAGCGGTTCGGCGGGCCGGTGATCGTGCACTGCCTGACCGAGAAGGGCCGGGGCTACCAGCCCGCCCTCCAGGACGAGGCCGACCGGTTCCACGCCGTCGGCAAGATCCACCCCGACACCGGGCTGCCCATCGCCTCCTCCGGCGCCGACTGGACGTCGGTCTTCGGCGAGGAGATGGTCCGGCTCGGCGAGGAGCGCGAGGACGTCGTCGCCATCACGGCGGCCATGCTCCAGCCCGTGGGGCTCGACAAGTTCGCCAAGCGGTTCCCCGAGCGGGTGTACGACGTCGGGATCGCCGAGCAGCACGGCGCCGTCTCCGCCGCCGGCCTCGCGTACGCCGGGCTCCACCCGGTCTTCGCCGTGTACGCCACCTTCCTCAACCGCGCCTTCGACCAGGTCCTCATGGACGTGGCCCTGCACAAGTGCGGTGTCACCTTCGTGCTCGACCGGGCCGGCATCACCGGTACCGACGGCGCCTCCCACAACGGCATGTGGGACATGTCGATCCTCCAGGTCGTCCCCGGACTGCGGCTCGCCGCGCCGCGCGACGCCGACCAGGTGCGGGCCCAGCTGCGCGAGGCCGTCGCCGTCGAGGACGCGCCGACCGTGGTCCGCTTCTCCAAGGGCGCCGTCGGCCCCGCCGTACCCGCCGTGGGGCGGATCGGGGGCATGGACGTGCTCCGGGAGCCCGGCACCGACCGGCCGGACGTGCTGCTGGTCTCCGTCGGCGCCCTGGCCCCGATGTGCCTGGAGATCGCCGGGCTGCTGGACAGGCAGGGCATCTCCACCACCGTGGTCGACCCCCGCTGGGTCAAGCCCGTCGACGAGGCCATGGCCCCGCTGGCCGAGCGGCACCGGGTCGTCGTCACCGTCGAGGACAACAGCCGCGTCGGCGGTGTCGGCTCCGCCGTCGCCCAGGCCCTCAGGGACGCGGGCGTGGACGTGCCGCTGCGCGACTTCGGCATCCCGCCGCGCTTCCTCGACCACGCCTCCCGCGCCGAGGTCATGGCCGAGATCGGGCTGACCGCGCCCGACATCGCCCGCCAGGTCACCGGGCTCGTCTCCCGGCTGGACGGGCGGTTCGACCGTACGGCCGGTGCCGTGGACTCCGTAGAGCCCGCGCGCGACTAGAAAACGCCCCCACGGGCCGGTTCCGCCGCTTCTCCCGGTGGCGGAACCGGCCCGTTTGCGTGAACCTGCCTGTGCCGGGGAACACGCATCCCGGCCCTCTCGATCATGTCGAGGACGACAAGCGTGGGAGGTAGGTACGTGAGCAACGCGCTGTTCCGGACGAAGAACGTCGAGCAGTCCATCCAGGACACCGAGGAACCCGAACACTCGCTCAAGAAGTCGCTGACCGCCCTTGACCTGACCGTGTTCGGCGTCGGCGTCATCATCGGCACCGGCATCTTCGTCCTCACCGGCACGGCGGCGAAGAACACCGCCGGCCCCGCCGTGTCCCTGTCCTTCGTCGTGGCCGGTGTCGTCTGCGCGCTCGCCGCCCTCTGCTACGCCGAGTTCGCCTCCACCGTCCCCGTGGCGGGCTCCGCCTACACCTTCTCCTACGCCTCGCTCGGCGAACTCCCCGCCTGGATCATCGGCTGGGACCTCGTCCTCGAACTGGCGCTCGGCACGGCGGTGGTCGCGGTCGGCTGGTCCGGTTACATAGCCTCGCTGCTCGACAACGTGGGCTGGCACCTGCCCGCAGCCCTCTCCGGCCGGGACGGCGCCACCGGCTTCGGCTTCGACATCCTCGCCGCGGCCCTCGTGCTGCTGCTCACCGCCATCCTCGTCATCGGGATGAAGCTGTCCGCGCGGGTCACCTCCGTGGTCGTCGCGATCAAGGTGGCCGTCGTCCTCGTCGTGATCATCGCGGGTGCCTTCTTCGTGAAGGGCGGCAACTACGACCCCTTCGTCCCGAAGGCGCAGTCCGCCGAGGCGGCCGGGAACCTCAAGGCCCCCCTCATCCAGCTCATGTTCGGCTGGGCGCCCTCGCACTTCGGCGTCATGGGCATCTTCACCGCGGCCTCCGTGGTGTTCTTCGCGTTCATCGGCTTCGACGTCGTCGCCACCGCCGCCGAGGAGACCCGCAACCCGCAGCGCGACGTCCCGCGCGGCATCCTCGGCTCCCTGATCATCTGCACCGCCCTCTACGTCGCCGTGTCGATCGTCGTCACCGGCATGCAGAAGTACAGCGCGCTGTCCGTCAAGGCGCCCCTCGCCGACGCGTTCAAGGCCACCGGGCATCCCTGGTTCGCGGGCCTGATCAGCTTCGGCGCCGCCGTCGGACTGACCACGGTGTGCATGATCCTGCTGCTCGGCCAGTCCCGGGTCTTCTTCGCCATGAGCCGCGACGGGCTGCTGCCCCGCTTCTTCTCGCACACCCACCCGCGGTTCCGCACCCCGTACCGGTCCACCATCCTGCTCGGCGGCGTCATCGCGGTCGTCGCGGGCTTCACCAGCCTCAGCGAACTCGCCGAACTGGTGAACATCGGCACCCTGTTCGCGTTCGTCGTCGTCGCGCTCAGCGTCATCATCCTGCGCAAGTCCCGCCCGGACCTGCACCGCGCCTTCCGCACCCCGTGGGTCCCGGTCGTCCCGATCCTGTCCGTGTGCGCCTCGCTGTGGCTGATGCTCAACCTGCCCGCCGAGACCTGGATCCGGTTCGCCATCTGGATGGTCATCGGCTTCTTCGTCTACTTCCTCTACGGCCGCTCGCACAGCCGCCTCGGCCGGCGCGAGGAGACCGCGGCCGGCGAGGCCGTGCGCCCGCCCAAGGCGACCGAGTAGCCCGCACACTCGCGCCCCGGCCCCGTATGTCCCGCTTCGGCTGGGACGGCGGGGCCGGATAGCGTGCGGACCATGCTCGCCGCCCCCCTCGCCCCCGCACGGACCACGGTCACCCGGACGGCGTACTGGGCGCGGCTGCTGCCCCTCCTGGCCGTCCTGGCCTGCGTCACCCGGATCCCCTCCTTCCGCCGGCCGCTGTGGAACCCGGACGAGGGCTTCCTCGCCGTACAGGCACGACTGCTCGCCCAGGGCGGAGAGCTGTACGACACCGTCGTGGACCGCAAGCCGCCCCTGCTGCCCTGGCTCTACCAGGCCGCCTTCGCGCTCTGCGGCTCCGGCTCCCTGACCCCGCTGCGGGTGCTCGCCGTCCTCGCCCAGCTCCTCACCGCCGCGCTGCTGGCCTCCCTGGCCCGCCGCCACTGGGGCGAGCGCGCCGGCCGCACCGCCGGGGTGCTGTACCTGCTGGTCTCCGTCGGACTCAACCCCGAGGACGCGCAGGCCGCCACCTTCGAGGTGTTCATGCTGCCCTGGACGGCCGCCGCCCTGTGGTGCGCCGACCGCGGGCGCTGGGGCGCCGCCGGGGCCGCCGTCGCCGCCGCGTTCCTCACCAAGCAGACCGGCGGCGCGGTGCTGCTGCCGGTGGCCTGGCTGCTGCACCAGCGGGGCGGCACCCGCGCGGGCCTGCCGCGGCTCGCGGCCGGATGCGCCGCACCCGTGCTCGCCACGGCCCTGGCCACGGACCCGGCGGGCTTCCTGTTCTGGACGGTGACCGGCTCCGCCGCCTACGCCTCCGTCACCGGCTCCGAACTCCACGTCCTGGCCCGCGCGCTGACCAACGCCGCGATCCTGGCGGTGGCGTCGGCGGGCCTGCTCCCGCCGGCCGTGCGGGCCCTGCGGTGCGTCCGCGCCGGAGCGGCCGAGGCGTGGCTGTGGCTGTGGCTGGCCTCCTCGGCGGTCGCCGTGGCCCTCGGCTGCCACTTCTTCGGCCACTACTACCTGCAGCTGACCCCGCCGCTCGCCCTGCTGGCCACCGCCGCGCTGCACGTCCTGCCCCGGGACGGGCACACGGCCGCCGTGCTCACCTCGGCCTGCTGCTGCGCCCTCTTCGTCGGCTGGGGCCTGTTCGCCCCGCGCCCCGAACTCACGCACGCCGAACGGCTGGCGGCGGCCCTCGCGCACCGCACGGCACCCGCCGACCGGGTCCTCGTCTGGGGGATACACCCGGAGACGTACTGGCTGTCCGGCCGCACCCCCGCCACCCGCTACCTCACCGCGGGCCTGCTCACCAACTACAGCGGCGGCCGGGACGGCCCCCAGGTCGGCGAGAAGTACGCCGTCGCCGGCGCCTGGCCGGTCTTCCGGCGCGAGATGACCGCGCACGCCCCCGCCCTGGTCGTCGACGACTCCCGCGGCAAGCCGTACGCCCCCGCCCGCCTCCCCACCCTCCACCGCCTGCTGACGGCGGGTTACACGGAGGTCGCCAGGGTGGACGGCGCCGTGCTGTACGCCCGGGTGCCCCCGGGGTAGCGGTGGCCTCCGGCACCCGGACCGGACACCGGCGGGACAGCGCGGGCGCCCGGACCGGCTCCGGGCGGGCCGGCGCCGACCTCCCCGGCGCCGGGAACGGGTCGCGCGGCTCAGTCCAGGACCGTGCGGGGGCCGGTCACGTCCGCGCCGAGGGCCGTCACGCGGCGGCGCAGTTCGCGGTCGGCGGTCACCACCAGGCGGGCCCGGCCGGCGTGCTCGGCGGTCAGCTCCACGATCCGGTCGTCGCCGCTGCCCGGCGCCGACTCCACCCGCACACCCGGCACCGACGCCACGCCCCGGGCCGCGCCCTCCACCACCAGCACGATCTCCACCGGCCCCGGGTGCCCCGGCAGGCCCTCGCGCGCCAGCCGGTCCCGCAGCCGCTCCGCCGCCCCCTTGCGGTCCCGCCACCAGCCGTCGGGCCGCGAACCGACGACGTTCGCGCCGTCCACCACGAGGAGCAGAGGGGAGGGGGGAGGGGCGGCGGGGTCCAGCGGGTCGGTCATGGACCCCAGGGTCCCATGACCCAGAACCTATGACCCATGACCCATGGCTTGCGGTCCATGGCCGGGGGCCGGACCCCGGGGCCGGTCCCGCGCCGCTTAAAGTGAACCGGTGAACGGCGACTGGCTCCTACGCGGCCGAGACGGCCGGCTCAGTGTCTACCAGCTGTCGGGCGAAGCCGTCCTGTGCCGGGCGGAGCGCGGCCCCCGCGGCCCCTGGTCCGCCCCGCGCAAGGTCAGCGGCGAACAGAAACTGCACACCGTCCTGGCGGTCGGCCAGGGCGCCGACGGCTATGCCCACCTGGTCTCCTGGCGGCCCACCGTCAAGGGCGAGTCCGGGCTGGTGCACTCCACGCACTTCCGCCCGCACCTGGCGGCCCTGGACTGGGTCCCGATCGGCCACCCGGACAAGAAGGGCGACCGCACCGGCACGCCCGCCGTCGCGGTGGACGCGCAGGGCCGCGCCCATGTCTTCGTCCGCAACAAGGGCGGCGGAGTGAGCCTGCTCGCCCAGAAGGAGAAGGGCGGCTGGGAGCCCTGGCGGGACCTGAAGGGCAAGGAGGTCCAGGACGGACTCGCGGCGGTCACGGGGGAGTCCGGCAGGGTCGAGCTGTACGCGGCCGTCCCGCAGGGCCTGCTGTACTGGCGTCAGGAGGAGCCCGGCGCCCAGCCCGTGCTCCAGGAGGCGCTTCAGGCACCGGTCCGGCCGGGCACCCTGCGCGCCCTGGCCACGTCCCCGGACCGTACGACCGCCTTCTACACGGACACCTCCGGCGACCTGTGCGCCTGGCGCCCGGGCGGCAAGCCGGTCACCCTGCTGCCCGCGGCCGGCCCCGGCCCGGTGTCGGCGGTCCGCTGCGACCTGGACGGCCACGACTGCACCCTGCTGGTCCAGCGGACCGCGAGCCGCCGGGTCGCCTTCGCCGCGTACCCCACCGAGCTGGAGTCGGCGGGCGCCTGGTGGACCGAGTCGGGCCCCGAACTCCCCCTGGACGCCCTGGTGTCCCTCGCGACGGACGAGGAGGACCGGGTCGTGGCGGCAACGTTGTCCCCGTCGACCGGACGGCTCCTGCTGACCCGGCGCAAGGACGAGCCGGGTCTGGCCCTGGAGGCGTGGCGGGAGGTCTGAGTGCGCCATGATGGCCGTCGTGGACACCGAGACACTCATCGACGCCTGGCGGCGTCTCCTCGCCGGATCCGGAAAGCCCTGGGTTCTGTTCGAGCAGGGCACGTGCGTGGTGCTGGAGGAGCCGGCGGAAGGGCTCGCCGACCGGGCCACCGACATCCTGCGCGCCTACGGGCCCGTGAGCGTCGGTGGTCCGGCGGGCGACTTCCGCGTGCTCGAACTGGAGAACGGCGAGGGCTGGCTGGTGACGGGTCACCACCCGGACGTCGTCACCTTCGTCGCCCTCCAGGACTCCGAGGACCCCTCGCACCTGGCCGTGGGCATCCTCGGGCGTTCCCGCCGCGACCGGGACGGCAGGGATCTCCACGTCGTCCACGTCGAGGACGGCGGGGCCGCCGGGGCCTGAGCCCCGGCCGGCACACAAAGACGCCGGGTGCCCGCACCCCCGAGAAGGAGTGCGGGCACCCGGCGTTCACCGGCTCGGCGTCACGCCGGGACGCTCGCCACGCCCGCAGCCAGGAACCGCTTGCCGTTGACGCGCTCGCTGACGCCCTCACGGTCCAGGTACGGCGTGATGCCGCCCAGGTGGAAGGGCCAGCCGGCGCCCGTGATCAGGCACAGGTCGATGTCCTGGGCCTCGGCGACGACGCCCTCGTCGAGCATGAGCCCGATCTCCTGCGCCACCGCGTCCAGCACCCGCGCCCGCACCTGCTCCTCGGTCAGTACGACATCGCCCTGCTTGAGCAGCGCGGCGACCTCCGGGTCCAGCTCCGGCTTGCCGCTGTCGTAGACGTAGAAGCCGCGCTTGCCCGCCTCCACGACCGCCTTGAGGTTCGGGGAGACCGTGAAGCGGTCCGGGAACGCGCCGTGCAGCGTCTCGGAGACGTGCAGACCGATCGCGGGGCCGACCAGCTCCAGCAGCACCAGCGGGGACATCGGCAGGCCGAGCGGCTCGACGGCCTTCTCGGCGACCTCGACCGGGGTGCCCTCGTCGATGACGTTCTGGATCTCGCCCATGAAGCGGGTCAGGATGCGGTTCACGACGAACGCCGGGGCGTCCTTGACCAGCACCGCGGTCTTCTTCAGCTTCTTGGCGACGGCGAACGCGGTCGCGAGGGACGCGTCGTCGGTCTTCTCGCCGCGGACGATCTCCAGCAGCGGGAGGACGGCCACCGGGTTGAAGAAGTGGAAGCCCACGACCCGCTCGGGGTGCTTGAGCTTCGAGGCCATCTCCGTCACCGACAGCGACGAGGTGTTGGTGGCGAGGATCGCGTGCGCCGGGGCGACCGCCTCGACCTCCGCGAACACCTGCTGCTTGACACCGATCTCCTCGAACACGGCCTCGATGACGAAGTCCGCGTCGGAGAAGCCCTCGGCCTTGTCCAGGACACCGGTCACCAGTGCCTTGAGGCGGTTGGCCTTGTCCTGGTTGATCCGGCCCTTGCCGAGCAGCTTGTCGATCTCGGCGTGGACGTAGCCCACCCCCTTGTCGACCCGCTCCTGGTCGATGTCGGTCAGCACGACCGGCACCTCCAGGCGGCGCAGGAAGAGGAGCGCCAGCTGCGAGGCCATGAGGCCCGCGCCGACCACGCCCACCTTCGTGACCGGGCGCGCCAGGTTCTTGTCCGGGGCGCCGGCGGGACGCTTGCCGCGCTTCTGCACCAGGTTGAAGGCGTAGATGCCGGCGCGCAGTTCACCGCCCATGATCAGGTCGGCGAGGGCCTGGTCCTCGGCGTCGAAGCCCTGCTGGAGGTCCTCGTTCTTCGCGGCGGCGATGATGTCGAGGGCGCGGTAGGCGGCCGGGGCCGCGCCGTGCACCTTGGAGTCCGCGATGAACCGGCCCTTGGCGACGGCCTGGTCCCAGGCCTCGCCGCGGTCGATCACCGGGCGCTCGACCGTGACGTCGCCCTTGAGGACCTGCGCCGTCCAGATCAGCGACTGCTCCAGGAAGTCGGCGCCCTCGAAGAGCGCGTCGGCGATCCCGAGGTCGAAGACCTGCCGGCCCTTGAGCTGCTTGTTCTGGTTGAGCGAGTTCTCGATGATGACCGAGACGGCCTTCTCGGCGCCGATCAGGTTCGGCAGCAGCGTGCAGCCGCCCCAGCCGGGGACCAGGCCGAGGAAGACCTCGGGCAGCGAGAACGCCGGGATCGCCTTGGAGACGGTGCGGTAGGTGCAGTGCAGACCGACCTCGACACCGCCGCCCATCGCCGCGCCGTTGTAGTAGGCGAAGGTGGGAACGGCCAGCTTGGACAGGCGCTTGAAGACCTCGTGGCCGCCCTTGCCGATGGCGAGCGCGTGCTCGTGCTCCTTGAGCAGCTCGACGCCCTTGAGGTCGGCGCCGACGGCGAAGATGAACGGCTTGCCGGTGATGCCGACACCGACGATCCCGCCCTCGGCCGCCTCCTTCTCGACCTGGTCGATCGCGGTGTTGAGGTTCGCGAGCGAGGCGGGGCCGAAGGTGGTCGGCTTGGTGTGGTCCAGGCCGTTGTCCAGCGTGATCAGCGCGAAGCGGCCCGCGCCGAAGGGGAGATCGAAGTGGCGTACGTGCGCACTGGTGACGACCTCGTCGGGGAACAGGTCCGAGGCCTGCTTCAGAAGCTCGGCGGTGGTGCTCACTTGTCCCCCTCGAAGTGCGGGTTCTCCCAGATGACCGTCGCGCCCATGCCGAAGCCGACGCACATGGTGGTCAGGCCGTAGCGGACCTGCGGCTGCTCCTCGAACTGGCGGGCCAGCTGCGTCATCAGACGGACGCCGGAGGAGGCCAGCGGGTGGCCGAAGGCGATGGCGCCGCCGTACTGGTTGACGCGCTCGTCGTCGTCCGCGATGCCGTAGTGGTCGAGGAAGGCCAGCACCTGCACGGCGAAGGCCTCGTTGATCTCGAACAGGCCGATGTCGGAGATGGACAGGCCCGCCTTGGCGAGGGCCTTCTCCGTGGCCGGGATCGGGCCGTAGCCCATGACCTCCGGCTCGACGCCCGCGAAGGCGTACGACACCAGGCGCATCTTGACCGGCAGGCCGTTCTCGCGGGCGAAGTCCTCGCTCGCGATGATCGACGCGGTGGCGCCGTCGTTCAGACCGGCCGCGTTGCCGGCGGTGACCCGGCCGTGCACGCGGAACGGCGTCTTGAGGTTCGCCAGGCTCTCCAGGGTGGTCCCCGGGCGCATCGGCTCGTCGGCGGTGACCAGGCCCCAGCCCGTCTCGCCGCCCTCGGGGTTGGTCCGGCGCACCGAGATCGGCACCAGGTCCTGCTGGATCTTGCCGTTGGCGTACGCCTTGGCGGCCTTCTCCTGCGAGCGCACCGCGTACTCGTCGGCGCGCAGCTTGGTGATCTGCGGGTAGCGGTCGTGCAGGTTCTCCGCGGTCATGCCCATGAACAGGGCCGACTCGTCCACCAGCTTCTCGCTCACGAACCGCGGGTTCGGGTCGACGCCCTCGCCCATGGGGTGGCGGCCCATGTGCTCGACGCCACCGGCGATGACGGCGTCGTAGGCGCCGAAGGCGATCGAACCGGCGGTCGTCGTCACCGCGGTCAGGGCGCCGGCGCACATGCGGTCGATGGAGTAACCGGGCACGGACTGCGGCAGACCCGCGAGGATGCCGGCGGTACGGCCCAGGGTCAGCCCCTGGTCGCCGATCTGGGTGGTCGCCGCGATGGCGACCTCGTCGATCTTCTTCGGGTCCAGACCGGGGTTGCGGCGCAGCAGCTCCCGGATCGCCTTCACGACGAGGTCGTCGGCGCGGGTCTCGTGGTAGATGCCCTTCGGGCCCGCCTTGCCGAACGGGGTACGGACGCCGTCGACGAAGACGACGTCCCTGACGGTACGAGGCACGATGGCTCTCCTCCTGTGCGGGATGGCACTGCTGCGTTGCGCTGAGCGCGCGCTCAGACCCATGCTACTTATGAGTAACGTAGCTGCACAGTCCCGGAGGCGCGAGCGGCGAAGGTCACACGAGACACCGGCGCCGAAGCGTCCGCGAAGGGGTGCGCGGGGGTGTGCCGATGCGCGGCTTCACCGCCCGGGCACGTCGAGCGTGCGTGGGTGCCGGATGCGAGTCGGGCGGCGCAGCCAGGGCGCGCTACCCCGTAGCCCGCGCCTCCGCGTCCGAAGGGCAAACCGGTCGCCGCCTGCCACGCCCCGGCCGGCGCCCGGGGGCCGCCGGCGCGCGGGTCGGCCGGGAGCGAGCCGTGGATGGGCCCGCCCCGCCGCCGGACCTCAGGATCTTGGCGTGATCTCGACGTCCCTTTCCCGCTTCCGCGGTCCCGGGGACGCCGACGGGGAGATCATCTCCGCGGGCACGGTCCTGGTGACCGGGCGCCGGGGCGACGTCTCACGCACCCTTGGCCGACAGCGCGTCCACCAGCACCGGCGTGACCAGCTCGATCTGCCAGGGGCGCGCGCCGTACCCGGCCAGCGCGGCGCCCACGGACTCCTCGTCGGGAGACGCCGGCGGCTCCCAGCAGATCCGCCGCACCGTGTCCGGAGAGATCACGTTCTCCTGCGGCATGTTCAGCCGCTCGGCCAGCGCGGTCACCCCGGCCCGGGCGGCGGACAGCCGGGCCGCGGCGGCCGGATCCTTGTCGGCCCAGGCGCGCGGCGGCGGAGGCCCCGTCACCGGCTGCCCCGGCTGCGGCAGCGCACTGTCGGGAAGGGCCTTGGCCCGGTCCACGGCGGCCTGCCACTGCTCCAGCTGCCGCCGCCCCATCCGGTGCCCGAACCCGTTCAGCCCGGCGAGGACGTGTACGTTGCCCGGCAGCGCCAGCGCCGCCTCGACGATGGCCGTGTCGCTCAGCACCTTCCCCGGTGACACGTCCCGGCGCTGCGCGATCCGGTCCCGCGTCTGCCACAGCTCGCGCACGACCGCGAGCTGCCGGCGCCGGCGCACCTTGTGCATCCCGGAGGTGCGGCGCCAGGGGTCCTTCCTGGGCTCGGCCGGCGGCGCGGACGCGATCGCGTCGAACTCCTGGAGTGCCCACTCCAGCTTGCCCTGCCGGTCCAGCTCCTTCTCCAGGGCGTCCCGCAGGTCGACGAGCAGTTCGACGTCGAGCGCCGCGTACCGCAGCCACGGCTCGGGCAGCGGGCGGGTCGACCAGTCGACGGCGGAGTGGCCCTTCTCCAGGACGTAGCCGAGGACGCCCTCCACCATGGCGCCGAGACCGACCCGGGGGAAGCCCGCGAGCCGGCCGGCCAGCTCGGTGTCGAACAGGCTGGTCGGGACCATGCCTATCTCGCGCAGGCAGGGCAGGTCCTGCGTGGCCGCGTGCAGCACCCACTCGACGCCGGACAGGGCCTCGCCGAGGCCGGACAGGTCGGGGCAGGCGACGGGGTCGATCAGCGCGGTCCCGGCGCCCTGCCGGCGCAGCTGCACCAGGTAGGCGCGCTGCCCGTAGCGGTAGCCGGAGGCGCGCTCGGCGTCCACGGCGACCGGGCCGGTGCCGGCGGCGAAGGCGGCGATCACCCGGTCGAGGGCCGCCTCGTCGGCGATCACGGGCGGAATGCCCTCGCGCGGTTCGAGCAAAGGAGTCGGCGCCCCCATCACAGAAGAACCTGCGTCGTCCGGAGGGGTGCCTCCGGTGGAGCGCAGGGAACTGTCTGCTGCGGTGTCTTGGGCGTCGGTCACCTGTCAAGGGTATCCGTGTGTGGACCGCGCCCGTCGACGGAACGTTCCGTCGACGGGCGCGAGAGGGGCGTAAACCAGTCAGCTCGGGGCAAGGGCTGGTTCACATGAGTGAATGCCGGATCCGCCGAAGGGGGCGTCCGGCGGGCTCAGTGGATGATTCCGGTGCGCAGGGCCACGGCCACCATGCCGGCCCGGTCGCCCGTCCCCAGCTTGCGCGCGATGCGGGCCAGGTGGCTCTTCACGGTGAGGGCGGACAGGCCCATGGAGACGCCGATCGCCTTGTTCGACTGGCCCTCCGCGACCAGCCGGAGCACCTCGACCTCGCGTCCGGACAGCTCCCGGTAGCCGCCCGGGTGGCTCGGGGCGCCCGGGGGGCGGCGGTGCATACGGGCGGCGGCGCCGAGGGGAGCGGCGCCGGGCCGGGCGGGGAGCCCGATGTTGGTGCGCGTGCCGGTGACGACGTAGCCCTTGACCCCGCCGGCCAGCGCGTTGCGGACCGCGCCGATGTCGTCGGCGGCGGAGAGCGCGAGTCCGTTGGGCCAGCCCGCGGCGCGGGTCTCGGACAGCAGGGTCAGGCCGGAGCCGTCGGGAAGGTGGACGTCGGCGACGCAGATGTCGCGGGGGTTGCCGATGCGGGGACGAGCCTCCGCGATGGACGAGGCCTCGATGACATCGCGCACGCCGAGCGCCCACAGGTGGCGGGTGACGGTGGAGCGGACGCGGGGGTCGGCCACGACCACCATGGCGGTCGGCTTGTTCGGGCGGTAGGCGACCAGGCTTGCGGGTTGCTCGAGGAGAACGGACACCAGGCCTCCTGGGTGGGGGGACGGGGCCGGCTTGTGGGGATGAAGCCGGGACGAACCGTGCTTTCAAGGTCACAGTCGTCTTCGGCAGCAAACTCGTCCGCCTTTAGAGAATGATCACGATCTAGTGAGTAACAATCTGTGCAATTCGGACACGCGATCGATCATCCGAAGATCAAGTCGGTTCGAGCGGAGACGATTCGAGTACGGAAAATGGCCGTATCGACAAAGAGACGGTCAACGAGGGGTCATGCGGCGACCGGCGTGACCGCGTCAGCCGGGCGCGGTCACCTGGACTGCGGCCCCCTGCGCTGCGGCAGGGTCACCACCGACGCGTCGCCCGGCCCGGCCGGCGGCAGGCCCGCGACCTGCGCCAGCAGATCGCACCAGGAGGACAGGTGGGCGGCGGTGTCCGGCACACCGCCCAGGCCCTCGCGGGGCGTCCAGGAGGCACGGATCTCGATCTGAGAGGCGGCCGGCCGCTCGGCCAGCCCGCCGAAGTAGTGCGAGCTGGCACGGGTGATCGTGCCGCTCGGCTCGCCGTAGCCCAGTCCGCGCGCCGCCAGCGCCCCGGTCAGCCACGACCAGCACACCTCCGGCAGCAGCGGATCGGCCGCCATCTCCGGCTCCAGCTCCGCGCGCACCAGCGTCACCAGCCGGAACGTGCCCCGCCAGGCGTCGTGCCCGGCCGGGTCGTGCAGCAGCACCAGCCGCCCGTCGGCCAGCTCCTGCTCGCCGTCGACCACCACCGCCTCCAGCGCGTACGCGTAGGGGGCGAGCCGCTGCGGGGCGGGCGTCGGCTCCACCTCGACCTGCGGCCGCAGCCGGCTGCCGCGCAGGGCCTCGACCGCGGTGCGGAAAGCCGGCGGACCCGAGGCACCGGGGTGCCCGTCCGCCTCCTCGGTGTCCTTCACGTCGCCCGTTCCGTCAGCGCTGTCCGACATTCGTCCGTGAGCCGCAGCCATGCGGGGAAGAGTAAGGGGAACCGGGGCGTCGTGCAGGGCAAGACACCCCCTGCGGCCCACGCGGCTGCGCCCGGCAGGCGGGGCACCGGCCGGGCGGCTGTCCGACGGCATGCGAAACTTGCCTCGTGACCGCCAATGACACCCCGCAGCCGACAGCGACGTACGACAGCGCCTTCCTCAAGGCGTGCAGGCGCGAACCCGTGCCGCACACCCCGGTGTGGTTCATGCGCCAGGCCGGCCGCTCCCTGCCGGAGTACCGCAAGGTGCGCGAGGGTGTTCCCATGCTGGAGTCCTGCATGCGGCCCGAGCTGGTCACCGAGATCACGCTCCAGCCCGTGCGCCGGCACGACGTGGACGCGGCGATCTTCTTCAGCGACATCGTCGTCCCGCTCAAGGCCATCGGCCTCGACCTCGACATCAAGCCGGGCGTCGGCCCGGTCGTCGCACAGCCGATCCGCACCCGCGCCGACCTGGCCCGGCTGCGCGACCTCACCCCGGAGGACGTCCCCTACGTCACCGAGGCCATCGGCATGCTCACCCGCGAGCTGGGCGCCACCCCGCTGATCGGATTCGCGGGCGCGCCTTTCACCCTCGCGAGCTACCTGGTCGAGGGCGGCCCCTCGCGCACGTACGAGAACGCCAAGGCGATGATGTACGGCGACCCCGGGCTGTGGGCCGACCTGCTGGACCGGCTCGCCGACATCACGGCCGCCTTCCTGAAGGTCCAGATCGAGGCGGGCGCGAGCGCCGTCCAGCTCTTCGACTCCTGGGCCGGCGCCCTCGCCCCCGCCGACTACCGGACGTCGGTCATGCCGGCCTCCGCGAAGGTCTTCGACGCGGTCGCCGGGTACGGCGTGCCGCGCATCCACTTCGGCGTCGGCACCGGTGAGCTGCTGAAGCTGATGGGCGAGGCCGGCGCGGACGTCGTCGGCGTCGACTGGCGCGTCCCGCTGGACGAGGCCGCCCGCCGCGTCGGCCCCGGCAAGGCGCTCCAGGGCAACCTGGACCCGACCGTGCTGTTCACCGACAAGGACACCGTCGCGGCCAAGGCCCGCGAGGTCCTCGACGCCGCCGCCGGCCTGGAGGGCCACGTCTTCAACCTCGGCCACGGCGTCATGCCGAACACCGACCCGGACGCGCTGACCCGGCTCGTGGAGTACGTCCACACCGCCACCGCGCGCTGAGCCGCCGGCCGGCTCACCAGGTGTAGTGGGGCCGCGCCCGCCTGCCGAACAGCAGGCCGGGCGGCTCCGGCGGGGACGGCGTGCCGGGCTTGAGCGGCCAGGCCAGCAGCATGCCCGCCACGAAGCCGACCACGTGCGCCGCGTACGCCACCGTCCCGGCGCCGGACACCCCGTGCCCGGACGAGTACACCGCCTGGAGCCCGAACCAGAAGCCCAGCACCAGCCAGGCGGGCAGCCTGAGCGGCAGGAAGACCAGGAACGGCACCAGGACCCACACCCTGGCCCTCGGGTACAGCACCAGATAGGCGCCGAGCACGCCGGCGATCGCGCCGGACGCGCCGATCAGGGGGTCGGAGGAGGTGTCGTTGAGCAGCGCGAAGCCGTAGCCGGCCGCGTAGCCGCACACGACGTAGAAGAGGAAGTAGCGGATGTGGCCCATCCGGTCCTCGACGTTGTTGCCGAAGATCAGCAGGAAGAGCATGTTGCCCAGCAGGTGCAGCCAGCCGCCGTGCAGGAACATCGCCGTGAAGACCGACAGCGGCGGGGACTTGTCGTAGGCGGGCGGCCCGACGACGCAGCCGGGGCCGCCCGGGCCCACGCCGACGGCCCCGGTCGGGACCAGCCGGGGCATCTGATGGTGGATCAGCTCACGGGGGACCGCCGCGTACTGGTCCATGAAGGCCTGGAGGTGGCACAGCTGCGCCAGTTCGCTGCTGCCGGCCACGGAACCGGCTATGCCGGGCGTCGTGACGAACACCAGCACATTGGCGGCGATGAGGGCGTACGTCACCCAGGGGGTGCGGCGTACCGGGTTCACGTCATGGACGGGGATGACCACACAGGAGTAGTGCCCGCGATCGGGCGTACGAATCGGTGAACACGGCCGGGTGCGCGTGCGTATCCCTCCTCAACCGACGTGAGGAACAGGCGATGACGAACGCTCCGCAGGTTTCGGCGATGCACGCTCTGCCCGACGGGGAGGCGGAGATCTCTCTGGTCGTACGGCTCCCCTGGGAGGACGTCGCACGGCTCGGCCAGGAGGCGGGCCGGCTCGCCTCGCAGATGCAGCGGCCCGTGACGCTGGACGAGGCGGTGAGCTACCGGCTGCGGTCCACCCGGCCGCCGGCGTCGCACGCCAAGCCCTCCGGGGAGCAGCCGGCGGCGGTCTCGGCCCTGCCGCGGATCAGCGGCACGGCGTAGGCGCGCCGCGGGGGTGCGGCGCGGGTGCGGCGCCGTCGGGACGGCCCGGTTCCCCGCGCCCCTCGGGCCGGTCAGCTCGCCCGCACCTTCGCGACGGCCTTTCTCGCCGCCACCAGGACCGGGTCCCACACCGGTGAGAACGGCGGGGCGTAGCCCAGGTCCAGGGCCGTCATCTGTTCCACCGTCATCTGCGCGGTCAGCGCCACCGCCGCGATGTCGACCCGCTTCGCCGCCCCCTCCCTGCCGACGATCTGCACGCCCAGCAACCGGCCCGTGCGGGACTCGGCGAGCATCTTCACCGTCATGGGGGCGGCACCGGGGTAGTAGCCGGCGCGGCTGGTCGACTCGATGGTGACCGTCTCGAAGCGCAGGCCCACCCGGCGGGCGTCCTTCTCCCGCAGGCCGGTCCGAGCGATCTCCAGGTCGCAGACCTTGCTGACCGCCGTCCCGACGACACCGGGGAACGTGGCGTAGCCGCCGCCGGCGTTGGTGCCGATGACCTGGCCGTGCTTGTTGGCGTGGGTGCCGAGCGGGACGTACTGCTCCTGCCCGGAGACCAGGTTCAGCACCTCCACGCAGTCACCGCCCGCCCAGATGTTCTCGTGCCCGCGCACCCGCATCGCGAGGTCGGTGAGCAGGCCGCCGTGGGCGCCGGTCGGGAGGCCGGCCGCCCGGGCGAGGGCGGTCTCCGGGCGGACGCCGATCCCCAGGATCACCAGATCGGCCGGGTACTCGGCGTGCTCGGTGGCCACCGCGCGCGCCCGGCCGTCCTCCCCGGTGAGGATCTTGGTGACCTCCGCGTTGTTCACCATGGTGATGCCGAGGCCCTGCATGGCCCGGTGCACCATCCGGCCCATGTCCGGGTCGAGCGTCGACATCGGTTCCCTGCCGCGGTTGACGACCGTCACCTCGAAGCCCCGGTTGATCAGGGCCTCGGCCATCTCGACACCGATGTAGCCGGCCCCGACGACCACCGCCCTGCGGCCGGGCGTGCGGGCCAGCGTGTCCAGCAGCGCCTGGCCGTCGTCCAGGGTCTGCACGCCGTGCACACCGGGAGCGTCCACGCCGGGCAGGTCAGGGCGGACGGGGCGGGCTCCGGTGGCGATGACGAGCCGGTCGTACGGCGTCCAGGACTCCGCGCCGGAATCGACGTCACGCGCGCGTACCCGCTGTCCCGGCACGTCGATCTCCGTGACCTCGGTGCGCAGGCGCAGATCGATCCCGCGCGCCCGGTGCTCCTCGGGCGTCCGGGCGATGAGCCGGTCCCGCTCGGGGACCTCGCCGCCCACCCAGTACGGGATGCCGCACGCGGAGAAGGAGGTGAAGTGGCCGCGCTCGAAGGCCACGATCTCCAGCTCCCCGGGGCCCTTCAGCCGCCGCGCCTGCGACGCCGCGGACATGCCCGCGGCATCGCCGCCGATCACGACCAGCCGTTCCCTGCCGCCACTGCCCCGCCCGCCGCTCATGCTCATGGGAACACGCTACGGGGCGCGGTCGCTTCCGTCCCGGCCGCCCTCCCGACCCCGTCCGGCTCAGTCCCGGTCGCCCTGCCCGGCCGCCTCGGCCGCGTCCGGGGAGGGGCGGGCCGAGGGCAGCGGGCCGGGCGCGGTCGTCGCGGGCGCGGGCTCCGCGCGGCGCGGCAGCCGGGGCCGTACGACCCGCAGCCACAGCAGCGCCGGCAGCGCGGCGAGGGCCACGAACGGCAGGGCCGCGCCGAGCGCCAGCGCGATCCAGCGCAGCACGTCGACGCACGCGTGCCAGCCGCCCGCCAGCGCGTCCGTGAAGCCCGGTGAGCCGTCCGCCTTCCGCACCGGGGTCTCGGACAGCGACAGGGTGACGGTGGCCAGGCTCGTCCGGTCCTTCAGCGAGGCCTGCCGGGCCAGCAGCGCCTCCAGATCGGCCTGACGGCTGCTCAGCTCGCCCTCCAGGGCGACGACATCGCTCAGCTTGGTCGCCCGGCCCATCAGCGCGCGGATCCTGGCCACGCTGGCCCGCTGCGACGCCACCCGGCTGTCGACGTCCACGACCTGGTCGGTGACGTCGACCGCCTTGGCCGTGCGGTCGACCACCCGGCCCGCGCCCTGGAGGCCGGTGAGGACCTCGTCGTACTTCTCGGAGGGCACGCGCAGCACGACCCGGGTCCGCTCGTGCCCGTCGGTGTCCCGGCTCGTCGTCTCGGCGCCCACGTAACCGCCCGCGTCCTCCACGGTCGTCCGGGCCGCCGCCAGGGCCCTCGGCACGTCCTTGACCTCGACGGTGAGGGACGCGGTGCGGATGATCGCGTCCGGGGTGAGCTTCGGCGTCCCGCGCGCGGCCGTGCCGTCGCCGGCCTTGCCGTTCTCCGCCGTGCCGCCGGGGGCGCCGGCCGCCTCGGCCCGGCTGTCCGAGGCGGCCTTCGAGGAGCCCCCCATGTCGTCGGCGCCGCCACACCCGGCGAGCGCGAGGGAGGCGGCGAGCAGGACCCCGGCCAGGACCCGGCGGCGTGCGGTGTGTGGTGTGCGCATGAGCGGTACCCCCCGAGGGCTGTGGGCTGTGACGGTCCTTCGACGGCGGGCCGGCCGGGAACGTTCGGCGGCGGCGGTTCCGATGCGGTCACGGTCCGGACTCGTCCCGGCCACCGCCTCCCGGCGGGAGTGCCGGCGGGGTCTGAGAGAGTGGGGGCATGAGCACCACGGGTAACAGCGCGCCGGGCGTGGGCCCGGGACACGTCGTCGTCATCGGGGCCGGCATCGCCGGGCTGGCCGCCGCGCACCGGCTGCTGGGGCGCGGAGCGCGGGTGACCGTGCTGGAGGCCGGGGACCGGGTCGGCGGCAAGCTGCTGCCCGGCGAGATCGCCGGCGTGCGGGTCGACCTGGGTGCCGAGTCCATGCTCGCCCGCCGCCCGGAAGCGGTGACCCTCGCGCGCGAGGCGGGGCTGGGCGAGCTGCTCCAGCCGCCCGCCACCGCCACCGCCTCGATCTGGACCCGGGGCGCCCTGCGGCCCATGCCCAAGGGCCATGTGATGGGCGTGCCCGGCACCGCCGCCGCCCTGTCCGGCGTCCTCTCCGACGAGGGCCTGGCCCGTATCGAGCGCGACGCCGACCTGCCCCCGACCGAGATCGGCGACGACGTGGCCGTGGGGGAGTACGTGGCGGCCCGGCTCGGCCGCGAGGTCGTCGACCGGCTCGTAGAACCCCTGCTCGGCGGGGTGTACGCGGGCGACGCCTACCGCATCTCCATGCGCTCCGCCGTCCCCCAGCTCTTCCAGGCCGCCCGCACCCACGCCTCCCTCACGGAGGGCGTCCGCGAGATCCAGGCCAAGGCCGCCGCACAGCGGCAGACCGGGCCGGTCTTCATGGGCATCGCCGGCGGGATCGGGCGGCTGCCGCTCGCCGTCGCCGACTCGGTGCGCGCCCGGGGCGGCGAGATCCTGACCGGCACGCCCGCGCGCGCACTGCGTCGGGAGGCGGCCGGCGGCTGGCGGATCACCGC
>NZ_JBEXKG010000048.1:0-50780 GCF_040609555.1 Streptomyces sp. NPDC004658 | reverse complement strand
GTCCTGTGCGCCGCCGCGGCAGGCGAGCATGCGGCCGGCGGCGGCGCCGAGCGCGTCGGGGCGCTGGGCCCAGCCGCGCGCGCGGTCGACGGCGGCGATGCTGCGCATCCGTTCGAAGGCGTCGACGGCGGCCTCCACGACGGGTGCCGTCCCGTCGGCGACGGCCGCCTCGATCAGGTCGAGCGCGTCGCGGTCGTCGCTGTCGGCGAGGTAGCGCAGTGCGGTGCAGCGGGCTCCGTCGGTGCCGGTCAGGGCGGCCTGGAGGATCTCGGGCCGGTCCTCCGGGCCGGCCACGGCGACCAGGCAGCGGGCGGCGGGCACATGGAGGGCGGCGCCGCGCTCCAGCCCCTGCTGGGCCCACTCGAAGACGGCGCGGACGCTCCAGTCGGGGCGGGGGCCGCTGGGCCGCATCTGCCGCTGCCAGCGGTCGAAGCAGCCGGCCTCCTGGGCGGCGCGCACCCGCGTGGCGATCGAGGCGCGCGGATCCTCGGCCCACAACCGCCAGGGCCGTGGTTCGAAGGCGTCGCGTACGGCGGCGGCCAGCTTGGCCTCGCCCTCGGGATCGGTGGCGAAGCGGGCCAGGACGGGGGCGGCGAGGGCGCGCAGGCCCGCGTCGTCGTCCCTGAGGGCCAGCTCGTCCAGGGCCCAGGCCCAGTTGGAGCCGTGCGCGGCGTACCTGCGCAGCAGTTCCAGGGCGTCGCGCCTGCCGTAGGAGGCGAGGTGGCCGAGGACGGCCAGGGCCAGGCCGGTGCGGGACTCGTCGGTGTCGACGACGTCCTCGGGGTCGAACAGGTGCGCCTGAACGGCGTCCAGCTCGCCGTTGAGGTCGAGGTAGAGCCGGGCGTAGTACAGGGAGCGGTTCTCCACCTGCCAGTCGTGGCGGGGGTCGCGCAGCACACAGTGGTTCAGGGCCGCGAGCGCTTCGGCGCGCGGGGCCGTGAGCGCGTGCAGCGTGCCGTCACCACGGCCGCGCTGGAGCAGGCCGAGCAGCGTACCGCTGGGCGCTATGACCGGATCGAACATGGGAAACAGCCTCACATCAAGCGTCGACGCAACCGGAAAACATGCATTACCTGGCCGCGTGACACAACGTCGGAGTGCCCGCCGTCTCTTGCTCGCTGTAGACCATCTCTCTCTGCCTCTCGTCGGTGGCCCATGCGGACCGCATCACGGCCCGCGCGGTGCGGCAACACCTGCCCAGCCATCGCGTCCGTGAATCACGACGTCATGATGACCCGCGGTGTGTGCTGCCGCGACCGTATTTCCGGCGGCCCTGTACCGCCTCCCCCGTTTTCCGTGTCGTACCTGGTCAGTGTGTCGACGTCAGTGGACGCCGAACAGTTCCAGAAGCTCTGTCTTGCCGAACATCCGGGCCGTGTCGACGGCCGACGGCGTGCCTGCGGAAGGATCGGCTCCGCCCTCCAGGAGGGCCTTGATGACGTCCGTCTCACCCTTGAAGACGGCACCCGCGAGCGGGGTCTGACCCCGGTCGTTGACCTGATCCGCCGCCGCGCCGCGGGCGAGCAGCGCGCGCACCGCGTCGGCGTGACCGTGGTAGGCGGCGAGCATCACCAGGGAGTCGCCGCGGTCGTTGGTGAGGTTGGCCGGAACACCCGCGTCGACGTACGCCACGAGCGCCTCGGTCTGCCCCTGCCGGGCCAGATCGAAGATCTTGGTCGCCAGCTCCACGACCTCGGGGTCGGGAACTTCACTCATCGGCCGGACCGCCTCTCCATGTGCTGATTCGGGGACTGCTTCGTACGAGTGAATCGCCAGCGTACTGGCTCGCGCGGCACATGAGCCGATCTGCCCGAGGTAAAGATCAGCAGCAGCGTCCACCGAAGCCACCGCACCGGCAACAGGCCTGGTCACGCGGGGTCTGACCCGCTCGCCCGAGCGGGGGAAATCCACCGTTTTTCACCCAGTTGCACCTTTAATCGTATGGATACATCCTGTGATCCTGGAAGAACTCATGGTGACTGTCCCCCACCATCGACACCAGGAGGCCCAAATGATCCTCTCGCTCTCAGGCGTGCTGCTGCTCGGCGTCGTCGTCTTCCTGTTCTTCCGCAAGGACGGACTGAAGGGCTCGCACGCCACGGTGTCGGCCCTCTTCGGCTTCTACCTGTCGACCACAGGCATCGCCCCGAGCATCAAAGCCGGAGGGGAGAGCCTGGCCAGCCTCCTGGGCGGCATCAAGTTCTGACCCCGCCAGTCCCGCCCGCACGCACCAACAGGAGACAGCAGTGGCCCGGCGCCCTCTCCCCCGCATTCTGAGCAAGGACAGCGCCCAGATCGCCCGGACGCAGATCGCCCGGAGCAAGGAGCTGGCCCGGACGGCGGCCGACAGCGCCACCGACGTCCTCCACCCGCTGATCACCGTGACGCGCGGGCTGCGTCTGCTGGCCTCGGCCGGCCGGCGCAGGTGGGTGGACACGCCCAAGGACAAGCGCGGGCCACTGCTGTTCTTCGTGGCCTCCGTGGTCCTGATCGTGGCCCTGATGCCGTACGGGCCGCTGCTCGCCGTCATCTCCGTGATGGCGGCAGCGGCCTGGCACGGCCGCGACCGCACCCCGTCGGCGCCCGAGGGTCCCGACGAGTCCCAGACCCAGCGGCTCCAGGCGCTGTACGAGGCCCTGGTGCCGTACTTCTCCAGCCCGGAGGATCCGGCGCCGCTGTACACGCACGGCGGGGAGTGGGAGAAGGCCTACGCGGCCCAGGAGTTCGACGACGCGGGGCGCATCGGCCACCTCGTGATCCGCTACCCCGCCTACTTCCCGGACGGCGAGCCCGCGGCCCGCGCGCGGATCGAGCAGCTGCTCACCGCCAAGGCCGGACGGAGCCGCGAGTACCGCTTCGCGTGGGACGAGGAGGGCAACCAGCTCACCGTCACCGCCCTCCCCCCGCTGCCCGCCGACATCCCCGCCCAGCGTTTCGTCACCGCGCCCGGCGAGACCGTCCTCGGCTTCACCGACCCGACCGAGGTCCAGCGCACGCTCCCGCTCTCCTACGGCGAGGAACGGGTCGACGTGCCGCCGGTCGTCTGGCGCACCGGCATCCGCTCCACCGAGCCGCACCTGCTGGCCATGGGCCACCCCGGCAGCGGCACGTCCACCCTGCTGCGCTCCGTCGCCGTTCAGGCCCTCCAGTACGGCGACGTGCTGATCGTCGACGGCGGCGGCACCGGCGAGTACGCCTGCCTGACCGGACGGAGCGGCGTCCTGGCCGTGGAGTGCGCGCTGCCCGGGGCGCTGGCCAGCCTGGAGTGGGCCGCGCAGGAGACCGAACGGAGGCTCGTCGCGATCAACCTGGCGCGGCAGGCGGGCGACCCGCCGCCCCCGGACACCCGGCGCCCGCTGTGGATCCTGCTGGACCGCCCGAGCGTCTTCGCGCACCTCGCCCTCGCGGACGGCCGCAAGGACCCGCAGGCGCTGCTCCAGGTGCCGCTGCGGCACGGCCGCGCGGCGAACGTGACCGTGGTCGTGGCCGAGCAGTTCGACAGCGCGGAGGCGCTGACCGACGCGGTACGGCAGCACACGCGCGCGCGTGTCGTGCTCGGGTCCGCCGCGCCGGAGCAGGTGGAGGCGGTACTGGGGGCGCCGCCGCACACCACGTCGACGGCGCATCTGCCGCCCGGGCGGGGGTACGCCCGGCTGGGCTCCGGCCCGGTGCACCGGCTCCAGGTGCCGCGTACGCCGGATCCGTACGACGACGCCACGAGTGATGCCGACCGGCAGGCGGTGCTGGAGCTGCTGCCACCGCGGACCGCTGCCGTGGAGGCGGAGCCCGCGGACCTGTCGAAACCGACGGCGGCGGCGGACAAGGCCCCGGTCCCCGCGGAGGCCCTGGCGGCGGAGTCCTCCTAGGCCCTCCCCCTCGCATCGTCCCGGCGCCGCGGCCGGGCGGCGGCTCGCCGCCCGGACCGGCCCCGCCTACGCCACGAACGTCCTCGGCGCCTCGCCCGCCCCCGTCGCCCCCGACTCCACCAGCCGAGCCGCGGCGGCGAGCCGCACGGCCGCCTCGTCCGCGACCGCTCCCCCGACGGTGAACGGAAGCCGGACATAGCCCTCGAACGCGCCGTCGACGCCGAAGCGAGGACCGGACGGGACACGGACACCGGTCCGTTCGCCCGCTTCCGCGAGGCGGGAACCGGAGAGCCCGCCGGCGCGCACCCACAGCGTCAGGCCGCCCCGGGGCACCTCGAACTCCCAGTCCGGAAGTTCCCGGCGCACCGCGGCCACCAGGGCGTCCCGGTTCTCCCGGGCCTGCGCCCGGCGCAACTCGACCGCCTGCTCCCAGCCGCCGGTGCTGAAGAGCCAGTTCACGGCGAGCTGCTCCAGCACCGGCGTGCCGAGGTCGGCGTAGGCCCGCGCGGCGACCAGGCTGCGGATGACGTCCGGGGCCGCCCGCACCCAGCCGATCCGCATCCCCGCCCAGAACGCCTTGCTGGCCGAGCCGACCGTGATCACCGTGGAGCCGGCCGGGTCGAAACCGCACACCGGACGGGGCATGCCGCCGTCCCGGAACTCCTCGTCGAGCCACAGCTCACTCATCGTCTCGTCGGCGACGAGCACGGTGCCGGCCGAGCGGGCCGCGTCCACCAGCCGGCGCCGCTGGTCCTCGTCGGCGAGCGCCCCAGTGGGGTTGTGGAAGTCGGCGACCACGTAGGCGATCCGCGGCGCGGCCTCCCGCAGCACCTGGCGCCAGCGGTCGACGTCCCAGCCGGACAGCCCCTCGGCCATCGCGACGGGCACGAGCCGGGCACCCGCCTCACGCATCAGCTGGAGGATGTTGGCGTAGGACGGGGACTCCACGGCGATCCGCTCGCCCCGGCCCGCGAAGAGGTGGCAGATCGCGTCGATGGCGCCCATCGCGCCGGTCGTCACCATGATCTGCTCCGGCATGGTGGGGATCCCGCGCGCGGTGTACCGCTCGGCGATCATCGAGCGCAGCGCGGGCAGCCCGGCCGGGTAGTCGCCGTGGGTGTGGGCGTACGGCGGCAGCTCCTCCAGGGCGCCCTGCACGGCCCGGGTGAGCCACGGTTCGGGCGCCGGGAGCGAGGCGCAGCCGAGGTCGATCACCGAGCCGAGGGCCTCGGGCGGCAGGGGTTCCAGGCCCCGGGCGGGGATGGGGTTGCCGGCCGGTACGGCGGTCCAGCTGCCGGCGCCGCGCCGGGACTCCAGGAAGCCCTCGCCGCGCAGCGCCTCGTAGGCCGCCGCCACGGTGGTGCGGCTGACGGACAGGGCGAGGGCCAGCTCGCGTTCCGCGGGCAGGCGCGCGGCCACCGGCACCCGGCCCTCCAGGACGAGCAGCCGGATGCCGTCGGCCAGGGCGCGATAGGCGGGGGGACGGCGGGTGCCGGGTCCGGCCGGGCGGTCCTGCTGGGAGTTGAGGAGCCGGGCGAGCTGCGCGGCCCCCACGGCCGAGGTCCACTGCGCCATGAAGATCAGTCCACCTTCCCCGAATTGGCCATGGATGACGATTCATCCCAAGCCACAGAGTGTCATGCGTCAGGCCACCACGACCACCCAGGGGGGTATTTCCATGTCCATTCCCAGTACGGCCGCTCCCGGCCGCCCACTCGGACTGAGGCTGGTCCAGCTGTACGCGGGCCTCGCGCTCTACGGCGCGAGTTCCGCGCTGCTCGTGGCGGCGGGCCTGGGTCTGGAGCCGTGGAACGTGCTGCACCAGGGGCTCGCGGAGCTGACCGGGCTGAGCATCGGGGTGGTGTCGATCATCGTGGGCGCGGCGGTGCTGCTCCTGTGGATCCCGCTGCGCCAGCGCCCGGGGCTCGGCACGGTCTCCAACGTCTTCGTGGTCGGCCTCGCCATGGACGGCACCCTCGCCCTGCTCCCGGACGCGCGCTCCCTCGCCGCCCGCGTCCCGCTGCTGCTCGCGGGGATCGTGCTGAACGGCGCGGCCACCGGCCTCTACATCGCGGCGCGCTTCGGGCCGGGCCCGCGTGACGGGCTGATGACGGGGCTGCACCGGCGCACCGGCCGGTCGATCCGGCTGATGCGGACGGCGGTCGAGGTGGCGGTGGTGGTCACCGGATTCCTCCTGGGCGGCACCATCGGGGTCGGCACGGTGCTGTACGCCGTGTCCATCGGCCCGCTGGCCCAGGCCTTCCTGCGGGTGTTCGCCGTCCCGGCGGCATCGACGGGCAGCACGGTCGTTGCCGCGGCGACACCCGGGCGCGCGATACTGCGTCCGTGAACCTCACGACACCGCGCCCGCGCCATCCGTACCTGGACCACCCGGTGCCGATCGCCTTCGCCCACCGGGGCGGGGCGGCCGACGGTCTGGAGAACACCGTGGCGCAGTTCCGGCGCGCGGTGGAGCTGGGCTACCGCTACATCGAGACGGACGTGCACGCCACGGCGGACGGCCGGCTGGTCGCCTTCCACGACGCCTCCCTGGACCGGGTCACCGACGGCGCGGGCCGGATCGCCGACCTGCCGTGGGCGCAGATACGGCACGCGCGCGTGGGCGGCCGTGAACCGGTGCCGCTGTTCGAGGAGCTGCTGGAGACCTTCCCCGAGGTGCGCTGGAACGTCGACATCAAGGCGGAGCCGGCGCTGCGCCCCCTGCTGGAGCTGATCGAGCGCACGGACGCCTGGAACCGGGTCTGCGTGGGCTCCTTCTCCGAGGCGCGCGTGCTGCGCGCCCAGCGGCTGGCGGGGCCGCGGCTGGCCACCTCGTTCGGCACGCGCGGGGTGCTGAACCTGCGGCTGCGCTCGTGGGGGCTGCCGGCCGCGGTGCGCCGGTCGGCCGTGGCCGCGCAGGTTCCGGAGGCCCGGTCGGGCGTGCCCGTGGTCGACCACCGCTTCGTCCGCGCCGCCCACGCGCGCGGGCTCCAGGTGCACGTGTGGACGATCAACGAACCGGAACGGATGCACCGGCTCCTCGACCTCGGGGTTGATGGCATCATGACCGATCACATCGACACGTTGCGCAAGGTCATGGAGGACCGCGGCGTCTGGGTCTGAGCGCCCGCCCGCCCCGGCCGAGCCTTCGCAGTTGAGCGGGGAAGCGAGGGCACGGGTGAGCACCGGCACCGTGCGGGCGGAGGCGGCGGACGAAGCCGCCGGTCTCAGGCGCGAGCAGCGCGGCTGGTACGTGTACGACTGGGCGTGCTCCGTCTATTCGACGAGCGTCCTCACCGTCTTCCTCGGCCCCTACCTCACCTCGGTCGCCGAGCACGCGGCCGACGCCGAGGGCTATGTGCACCCGCTGGGCGTCCCGGTCCGCGCGGGCTCCTTCTTCGCCTACGCGGTGTCCCTGTCGGTGGTGCTGGCCGTCGTCGCGATGCCGCTGGTGGGCAGCGCGGCCGACCGCACGGGCCGCAAGAAGCCGTTGCTCGCGGCGGCGGCGTACACCGGTGCGGCGGCGACCACGGGCATGTTCTTCCTGGACGGCGACCGGTACCTGCTCGGCGGGGTGCTGCTCGTCGTGGCCAACGCGGCCCAGTCCGTCGGGATGATGCTCTACAACTCCTATCTGCCGCAGATCGCGCCGCCCGAGCAGCGCGACGCGGTGTCCTCCCGGGGCTGGGCCCTCGGCTACGCGGCGGGCTCGCTGGTCCTCGTCGGCAACCTGGTGCTGTACTCGGCCCACGGCTCCTTCGGCCTGTCCGAGACCGCGGCCGTCCGCGTCTGCCTGGCGTCGGCCGGCCTGTGGTGGGGGGCCTTCACCCTCGTACCGCTGCGCAGGCTGCGCGACCGCCGCGCGCGCGGGGGCCGGGCCACGGCACCGGGGCTGCGGCAGCTGGCCGCTACGGTCCGGGACATGCGCCGGCATCCGCTGACCCTGGCGTTCCTTTTGGCGTACCTCGTCTACAACGACGGCATCCAGACGGTGATCACCCAGGCGTCGGTATACGGCTCCGAGGAGCTGGGTCTCGGCCAGTCCACGCTGATCGGCGCGGTCCTGCTGGTGCAGGTGCTGGCCGTGGCGGGGGCGCTGGCGATGGGGCGGCTGGCGCGGAGGTACGGCGCGCAGCGGACGATCCTCGGCTCGCTGGTGGCGTGGACGCTCACGCTGGCGGCCGGCTGGTTCCTGCCGGCGCGGGCGCCGGTGTGGTTCTTCGTGCTGGCCGCGGGGATCGGCCTGGTCCTCGGCGGCAGCCAGGCGCTGTCCCGGTCGTTGTTCTCCCATCTGGTGCCGCCGGGCAAGGAGGCCGAGTACTTCTCGGCCTACGAGATGAGCGACCGCGGGATGAGCTGGCTCGGCCCGCTGGTGTTCGGCGTCACCTACCAGCTGACCGGCAGCTACCGGTCGGCGATCTTCTCGCTGGTGTCCTTCTTCGTCCTCGGCTTCGTCCTGCTCGCGCGGGTCCCGGTGAGGCGTGCGATCTCCGAGGCGGGGAACCCGGTTCCGGAAAAGATCTAGCGCCGATTTAGCACTCGGCGTGAAAGGGCGGTAGTGTACGCGTTTGGCCTGCCAGGCGTACCGTTACTGCGCGTCAAAGATGCCGAAACGCTGGGTGACATCTGCTAGCAGATGTGACAAACCGGGCGCCTGTGGGTAGAACAAGGGGCGGCTACGACGGCGACGCATGACCCGGAACGGGACTCGGAACGGGAATCTTTACCGCCGACCGGACGTTGACCGGATGACGACGACAGCGACACCTGTCCTGTGGGCGACAAGCCCGGGAGGCACGATTCATGAGTGAGCGAGCTCTTCGCGGTACGCGCCTCGTGGTGACCAGCTACGAGACGGACCGCGGTATCGACCTGGCCCCGCGCCAGGCCGTGGAGTACGCATGCGAGAAGGGGCACCGGTTCGAGATGCCCTTCTCGGTCGAGGCGGAGATCCCGCCGGAGTGGGAGTGCAAGGTCTGTGGTGCCCAGGCACTCCTCGTGGACGGCGACGGCCCTGAGGAGAAGAAGGCCAAGCCCGCGCGTACCCATTGGGACATGCTGATGGAGCGACGCACCCGTGAGGAGCTCGAAGAGGTCCTCGAGGAGCGTCTGGCGGTGCTGCGCTCGGGGGCGATGAACATCGCGGTCCACCCCAGGGACAGCCGCAAGAGCGCGTAACGCGCGCACAGCACGAACGACCGCGGGCGCCGTACGTCTCCACGTACGGCGCCCGCGGTCGTTGTGTGTGCGCGGACCGTTCAGCGCGTGAGCGGGGGCCGCTGCTCCCCCGGCTCGGGCCGGTCCTCCCTGATGACCTCCCCCTGCACCACCTTGCCGTCCGGCCGGTGGATGCGGACCTGCTGGAACGCGTCGCCCAGGCTGCCCGGGGCGGCCTTGCGCAGACCCCGTTCCAGGGCGTTCTCCGTGAAGCGGCTCACCGCCTTCTGGACCGGCGGGAGCAGCAGGAGCAGACCCGCCGCGTCCGAGACCAGACCGGGGATCATCAGCAGCAGGCCACCGAGCATCATCAGGCCGTTGCCGCCGCCGCGCGCCGGTGAGCCGCCCTGCTGGAGCGCCTCGTTCAGACTACGGAAGGCGCGGCGGCCAGCCCGCTTGATGACCACGGACCCCGCCACGACCCCCGCGACCAGCAGCAGGAACACGCTGAGCCCGCCCGCCGCGCCCGCGACCAGGGTCAGCAGCCAGATCTCCAGCACCAGCCACGCGGCGAGACCCAGCGGCAGATACCTGCGCAGCCGGGAACGCCGGCGGCGGGCGGTGTACGGAGAGGTCGGAGCGCCAGTCGTCATGCCCCCAGTGTGCCTGGGCACGCCTCAGCACGGGATAAGGGGGTGATCGACGGGCCGGGAACCCGCCGCTACGCCTGCTTGTCCTTGCCGGTGAGCTTGCCGAGACGGTCCCCGACGCCCCAGGCGGTGACCCGCCACAGCGCCTCGACCACGATGTCGCGGCTCATCTTGGAGTCGCCCAGTTCCCGCTCGACGAAGGTGATGGGGACCTCCACGACGTGGTAGCCGGCCTTCACCGCGCGACGGGCCAGGTCGACCTGGAAGCAGTAGCCCTGCGAGGCGACCTCGCCGAGGCCGAGCCCCTCCAGCGTCTCCCGGCGGAACGCCCGGAAACCGCCGGTCACGTCCCGGATCGGCACGTCCAGCATGAGCCGCGAGTAGGTGGAGCCGCCCCGCGAGAGGAACTCCCGGGACTTCGGCCAGTTCACCACCCGGCCGCCGGGCACCCAGCGGGAGCCGAGGACCAGGTCGGCGCCCTTGAGGGCGGTGAGCAGCCGGGGCAGTTCCTCGGGCTGGTGGGAGCCGTCGGCGTCCATCTCGATCAGCACGCCGTAGTCCCGCTCCAGGCCCCAGCGGAAGCCCGCGAGGTAGGCGGCGCCGAGGCCCTCCTTGCCCATGCGGTGCAGCACATGGACGTGCTCGTCCTCGGCGGCCAGTTCGTCGGCGAGCTTGCCGGTGCCGTCGGGGCTGTTGTCGTCCGCGATCAGTACGTGCGCCTCGGGGACGGCCTTGCGCACCCGGCCGACGATGGACTTGATGTTCTCCGCCTCGTTGTAGGTCGGAATGATCACCAAGGCCGTGCCGAGCGGACCGAACTGCCTCCCCTGGGCCTTGGCCGCGAGGGTCCCGTCGCCGTCGTTCACTGCTGCCCCTTCATGTCGTACGCAGGGGTCCACCATAGTGGCCGCGGCCTGGGTGGGCGTGACAGCGCGTTCGTATGGTGGTGTCGGTTCCACAAGAGCGGGGTAAGAAGGTCTTTTCCGGTCCCTTCCCGCCACGTGCCGAACACCTTCGTACCACGACGGATGGGGGCCCGGCGCCCTTCGGGCCGACCCGGGACCCGCTGGCTGCGGGTCGACCGAAAGCCGTTGTCTACTGAGCGCCCGGGCCCCACCCGGGTCACACCTGGCCGACCCGCGAGAACGTTCCCCTCGTCGGCGCGGGCGCTGAGCCTGGCTCCCAGTGACGGTGCCCCGGTGCGGCACACCGTCCCTGACCCAGCGGCGCTGCGACGAGTCGGCTGAACGTCCTCCGGTCGGGCGTCCGGTGGTGGACTCGGCCGAACCTACCGGCCCCTGGCAGCCGACTGTCAACAGCCCCCTGAGCTGGGCCGACGACACCGGCGGCGCGGCCGGTGGGGAGGATGCGCAGGTCGGGCGGCGGGGCCCCGGCGGCCGGGGCGGCCCGCACCACTCCGGGAGATCACTCGCCCGGCCGTACGAACACCGTCCGCCCGCCCACCACGGTCCGCAGGCAGACCGGCAGGTCACGGCCCGGGGTGAGGTCGGGCAGGCCGGGCGTGCCGGAGCGCGGATCGGTGGACCAGCGGGCGACCCGGTCGTCGGGGGCCTGCACGATCAGCTCGTCGGTCCGCCAGACGGCGTAGTCGGCGGGGGCGCCCGGGACCAGGACGCCCGCGTCGTCACGGCCGACGGCCCGCCAGCCGCCGCGCGTGTGCGCGGTGAAGGCGGCGCGGACGGAGATCCGGTGCTCGGGCGTGCGGTGGAAGGCGGCGGCACGGACCGTGCCCCAGGGGTCGAGCGGGGTGACCGGGCTGTCGGAGCCGAACGCGAGCGGCACGCCGGAGCGGAGCAGGGCGGCGAACGGGTTGAGGGTGCGGGCCCGCTCCGCCCCCAGACGCTGGGCGTACATGCCGTCCTCGCCGCCCCACAGGGCGTCGAAGGCGGGCTGGACGGAGGCGATCAGGCCCAGCTCGGCGAAGCCGGCGATGGTGTCGGGGCTGAGCATCTCGGCGTGCTCGACGCGGTGCCGGGCGGCGCGGATCCGGGCGAGGCCCACCTTCTCGGCGGCGGTGCGCACGCCTTCCACCACGGCGGCCACGGCGGCGTCGCCGATGGCGTGGAAGCCGGCCTGGAGGCCCGCCTCGGTGCAGGCCACGACGTGGGCGGCGACGGCGTCGGCGTCGAGGTAGGCGGTGCCGCTGTGGCCCGCGTCGGCGTACGGCTCGTGCAGGCAGGCGGTGTGCGAGCCGAGGGCGCCGTCCGCGAAGAGGTCGCCCGCGGCGCCGGTCGCGCCCAGCTCGCGGGCCTTGGCGGTGTCCTCCTCCGCCCAGTAGCCCACCACGCGGGGGCCCGGCACCTCGGCGGCGAGCCGCAGCAGGCCGGTGAAGTCGTCCTCGGAGGAGATCCGCGGGCCGCCGCACTCGTGCACGGTGCCGATGCCGAGGGAGGCGGCGTGCTCCAGGGCGGTGCGCTGGGCCTCGGCGCGCTGGGCGGGGGTGATGGCGGCGAGGGCGGCCTCGCGGACGGCGTGGTGGGCGTCCTTGGTGAGCGGGGCGTCCTCGCGCGCGACATCGCCGGGGACCAGGTCGAGCAGGGCGGTGCTGACGACCGCCGAGTGCACGTCGATGCGGGAAAGGTACAGCGGACGTCCGCCGGTGGCCTCGTCCAGCTCCGCCCGGGTCGGCGGCCGGCCGCCGGGCCAGCGGGCGGCGTCCCAGCCGTGGCCCAGCAGGACCCGGTCGTCGGGGCGGGCGGCGGCGAACTCGCGGACACGGGCGAGGGCGGCCTCCAGGGAAGGGGCGCCGGACAGGTCGAGGCCGGTCAGGGCGAGGCCGGTGGCCGTGGTGTGCACATGGGCGTCGGTGAAGGCCGGGGTGACCAGGGCGCCGTCGAGATCGACCACCTCGTCCACGCCGTCGGCGAAGGCGTCGGCGGCCCCCTCGGAGCCGACCCACGCGACATGGCCGCGCTCCACCACCATCGCGGTGGCGAAGGGGTCCGCGGGGCTGTGCACCTCGCCGCGGCGGAGCAGGACGGTCTTGGGGGGCTCGGCGGTGCGGTTGCTCATAGCCGACAGTTTCCCTCGCCGCCGAGCAGGAGCCGCACTTGGGGCGCCGGGAAGGACCCGCGCCGCGGGCTGCCGGCTGGCGGCTCGGCTGCGGGCGGGGTTGCCGACTGTCGGCTGCGCATGCGGGCTGCGCCGACGGCTGCGCTCAGCGGGGGCTCCCGACCGCGGGCTGGCAGCTGCGGAGCCGGGGGCTGCCGACTGCGGGCTGCCGGCTGGCGGCCAGTGCCGGCGGCTGCCAAGTGCGGGCTCAGCCGTCGGCCGGCGGACGTCGGCTGTCAGATCTTCGGCGGCCGGGCCTCGTACGGTGTCGAGAGGACCACCGTCGTCCGCGTCGAGACCCCCGCCAGCGTGCGCAGCCGGGCCAGCAGTTCCTCCAGCTCGTGCGGGGTGGACACGCGCACCTTGAGGATGTAGTTCTCGTCGCCCGCCACGCTGTGGCACGCCTCGATCTCGGGGACGCCGGCGAGGCGTTCCGCGATGTCGTCCGGGGCACTGGGGTCGAACGGCTTCACCGAGATGAACGCGGTCAGCGGCAGCCCGACGGCCTCGGGGTCGACCACCGCGGCGTAGCCGCGGATGACGCCACGCTGTTCCAGCCGGCGCACCCGCTGGTGCACGGCCGACGTGGACAGGCCCGTGGCCTTGCCCAGGTCTGTGTAGCTCATCCGCCCGTCCTTGACGAGCAGCTGCACGATTTGACGGTCCAGCTCCTCCATGCCGCCAAAACCTACAGTGCGCTTGATCTCCGCGGATACCTTGAGAGGCGCAGGTCATTCCCTGTTCGGCAGAAAACGCACCGGGACGGGCACCTGCATACGGCATGTGACGAAGACCACACGCCTCGGGCAGGCTCCGTGATGTTCTCGTGATTACCGCCGAGACCCGGCGGGAAGTGCTTGCTGTGGTCGAGGCCGCAGCGCCTTCACGGCCCAGCCTTAGGGGGAGAATCCCATGCAGAGTGCCCATCGCCCTGGTCGATCCACGTCCACGCACCGGCAGCCGGTCGCCGAAGCCGAGCCGGAGGGCGTCGAAGCCGACGCCTACGACGAGGATCCGGACGCCTACGACACCTTCGAGATGTACCGGGTGATCTGCCCGGACTGCGCGCAGCCGATCGCGCTGCTGGCGGACGAGGAGGTGCTGCCGGAGCACGCGCTGTGCGCCTCGCCGTGGAACCCGTTCGGGCTCACGGTGTGCGCGGGTACGGGCCGTGCGGCGGCCGACGCCCGCCCCGCGGACGAGTCGTTCGAGCCGCAGGAGCAGGACACCGCCCTGCTGCTCACGCTCCCCCAGGGGCTGAACTGGCGGACGCAGCCCTTCTCGCACGTCGGTGGCCCGGGCTCGCGCCCGATGCGCGTGCCGTCGATGCGCCGCCAGGCCGCCTGAGCCGGCGCCCTCACGCCAGTCCGCGCAAACCCCGCCCCGCGCTCACCCCACCCGCCCGGCCGAGGTTCACCCCGCCCGGGTGAGAGGTGAGCGGGGACGAGCAACTCCGCAGGGCGCGCGGGGACTTGGCCGTACAGCCGGCCCGGCGGTCCGTCCGCCGCCGACCGCCCTCGCACACGTGGACGACGGCCCGCCGACGGTACGTCAGCGGGCCGCGGGAGGCCGGAGCGGGAACCAGACGAGGATGAACTGAAGCTCGATTCCCTCGGAGGGTGACCTGTCCGGCCGTCGCCGCGTTGCCCTGGTATGACCCCCACCTACTCGGCAACAGGGCGTCAGCGCCGTATCTTCGTCCCCCGCCCCGGAGAATCGGTACCCCCGGCCGCGCCGCCGGACCCGCCCATCTACCGGGACCTCATGCGGACCTGGGCCGACCGGGGCCGCACCCTGCCGGGCCGCCATGACCCGGAGTGGATCAGGCTGGCGGCCCCGACGGTGCTCACGGGCCAGTTCAGCGACCTTCTGGCCCCGCCACGTGACGGGCGATGACCATCCGCTGGATCTGGTTGGTGCCCTCGACGATCTGGAGCACCTTGGCCTCCCGCATATAGCGCTCGGCCGGGAAGTCGGCGGTGTAGCCGTAGCCGCCCATGATCTGCACCGCGTCCGTGGTGACCTTCATGGCGGTGTCGGTGCAGTGCAGCTTGGCCATGGCGGCCTGCTTGGCGAACGGCCTGCCCGCGTCCCGCAGCCGGGCCGCGGCGAGGTACAGCGCGCGGCCCGCCTCGATCTGGGTGGCCATGTCGGCGATCATGAAGCGCAGGCCCTGGAAGTCGGCGACGGGCCGGCCGAACTGGCGGCGCTGGGTGGCGTAGCGGACCGCCTCGTCCAGTGCGGCCTGCGCGAGGCCGATGGCACAGGCGGCGATCCCGAGCCGGCCGGAGTCGAGCGCCGCCAGGGCGATGGAGAAGCCCTGGCCCTCCTCGCCGATGCGCCGGTCGTCCGGGACGCGGACGCCGTCGAAGTGCACCTGCGCGGTGGGTGAGCCCTTCAGACCCATCTTCTTCTCGGGCGCGGCACCGCTCAGGCCGGGTGCGTCGCCGGGCACGAGGAAGGCGGTGATCCCGCGCGGGCCGTCCTCGCCGGTGCGGGCCATCACGGTGTAGAAGTCGGCGATCCCTCCGTGGGTGATCCAGGCCTTGGTGCCGTCGATCACCCAGTGGTCGCCCTCCCGGACGGCCTTGGTGCGCAGGGAGGCGGCGTCCGAGCCGGAGGACGGCTCGGAGAGGCAGTACGCGCCGAGCAGGCCCCCGCCGAGCATCGCGGGCAGGTGCTCGACCTGCTGCTGCTTGGTCCCGTAGGTGGCGAGGGCGTAGGACGCGAGCGTGTGGACGCTGACGCCGAGGCCGACGGTGAGCCGGGCCGCGGCCAGTTCCTCCAGGACCTGGAGATAGACCTCGTAGGGCTGGTCGCCGCCGCCGTACTCGGACGGGTACGGCAGGCCCAGCAGGCCGGATTCGGAGAGCAGAGCGAAGGTCTCGCGCGGGAAGCGTCCCGCGTCCTCCTCCTCGGCGGCCCGGGGCGCGATCTCGCGCTGGGCGATCTCCCGGACGAGGGCGAGCAGATCCCTCGCCTCTTCCGTCGGCAGTTGACGCTCCACCGGCTGCGGGTCGCGGTCGGACATGGCGTCGGGCTCCTCCCTGTTCGGGCACCGGCGGTCCGGCCCGGGGTGGGGGGCGGCTCCGCCTGATGATCGCGCTTCGCCGAAGGCGCCCGCTCCCGGGTCTCGGAAGCTGCTGACCAGCGGCATGCGCAGTGAGTATGCCCGATCAGCGACCTCCCGTCACCAGTTAACGACCGCTCACTTCAGGAGTCCAGTCGGGGCTGCCCGCAGCCCCGAATATTGGTCCGAACCATTGACCTAATGGTCTAGTCCTCCTAGGGTGCATGACCAACGCTTTACCGCGTTCATGCCAATCGGCGCGCGTTCCCCTCTCCCCCACGAGGAGACACCCGAATGCACTCTCCCCACCGCTCCCTCGTCCGGGCCCTGGTCTCGGCCGCGTGTACCGCCGCACTCGGCGCCGGCCTGCTGGCCGGGACGGGCACGGCGACCGCGGCGGCACCGAGCGCCCCGCAGCTGACCGCCGGCTCCAAGGTCGTCGGTTACTTCACCGAATGGGGCACCTACGACCGCAAGTACTACGTCAAGAACATCGAGACCTCCGGCTCCGCGGCCAAGCTGACCCACATCAACTACGCCTTCGGCAACGTCACCGGCGGCAAGTGCGCCATGGGCGACTCCTACGCGGCCACCGACCGGGCCTACACCGCCGCCGAGTCCGTCGACGGCGTCGCCGACACCTGGGACCAGCCGCTGCGCGGCAACTTCAACCAGCTGCTGAAGCTGAAGAAGAAGCACCCCGGCCTGAAGATCCTGTGGTCCTTCGGCGGCTGGACCTGGTCAGGCGGCTTCGGCGAGGCGGCGAAGAACCCGGCCGCCTTCGCCCAGTCCTGCTACGACCTGGTGAAGAACTCCAAGTGGGCGGGGGTCTTCGACGGCATCGACATCGACTGGGAGTACCCGAACGCCTGCGGCAACACCTGCGACACCAGCGGACGCGAGGCGTTCAAGAACCTGATGGCCGCGCTGCGCTCGAAGTTCGGCTCCGGGAACCTGGTGACGGCGGCGATCACCGCGGACGCCACCAGCGGCGGCAAGATCGACGCCGCGAACTACGCCGGCGCCGCCCAGTACGTCGACTGGTACAACCCGATGACGTACGACTACTTCGGCGCCTGGGACGCCACCGGCCCGACCGCCCCGCACTCCCCGCTGAACTCCTACTCGGGCATCCCCAAGGCGAACTACTACACGTCGGCGACGATCGCCAAGCTCAAGGGCCTCGGCATCCCGGCCCCCAAGCTGCTCCTCGGCATCGGCTTCTACGGGCGCGGGTGGACCGGCGTCACCCAGGCGGCCCCCGGCGGTACGGCCACGGGTCCGGCGGCCGGGACGTACGAGCAGGGCATCGACGACTACAAGGTCCTCAAGACCAAGTGCCCGGCGACCGGCACCGTGGGCGGGACCGCCTACGCCAAGTGCGGCAGCGACTGGTGGAGTTATGACACCCCGGCCACCATCGCCACGAAGATGACGTACAAGAACCAGCAGGGCCTCGGCGGCACCTTCTTCTGGGAGCTGAGCGGCGACACGGCGAACGGTGAGCTGATCAAGGCGATCAACTGACGGTTCTCCCGGATCAGCGGTCCCGCCGGGCGGGCGGCTGGGCCGGGTGGGCGGGGTCCAGCTCCTCGATGGCGCGCAGGGCCCCGCCCAGTGTCTTCACCAGCAGCTCGCACAGGGTGTCGCGGGACAGCCGGGGGTGGTCGATCCAGTCGAGGGTGGCCCCCTCCACGCTGCACACCCAGGAGAGCAGGCCCATCCGCGCCACCGGGGAGATGTCGCCACGGCCGTAGGCGCCCTCGGCGATCGTGGTGACGATCGCCTCGCGTACGCCGTCCCGGATGGCGTGCACCTCGGTGTCGAAGCCGACGCCGCCGCTGACGATGGTCCGGTAGGCGGCCTGGTGGTGCTCGGCGTAGCGCAGGTAGCCGTCGATCGTGCGGTGCACACGGTCCACGGCGGGCAGCTGGACCCCGCCGGCGGCGGAGGTGACCAGGTCGGCGACGGAGTCCTCGATGATCGCCAGGTAGTAGCCGCGCTTGGACCGGAAGTAGTAGTAGATCAGGCCCTTGGTCACCTGTGCCTGGCGGGCGATGTCGTCCATGGACAACGCGTCGTAGGACGTGTCGGCGAACAACTTCCGCCCGATGGCGATGAGTTCGGCGCGGCGCGCCACGGAGCGCTCGGTGCCGCGCGCCTGGGTGACGACACGCTGCTGCGGCATGTTCAAGACCGGCCCTGATCCGGGTGCGACGGGACAGCGGCAGTATGTCAGAACAAGCCGCACGCGGGAGGGGTCGGTTCAGAGCAGGCCGAGCTGGGTCACGAGCATCGCCAACACGGCGACGAGGACCCATCCCATGACGTGCTCGACGATCTTCGGGCCGTCTTCCTGCGGGCCGCCGGTGACGGCGCGGGTGGCGGTGGCCGGGTGTGCGGTCATGGTGTTACTCGCAGAGGTCGGACGTATACGGCGGAATCCCCCCACCCATCCGTCCACCATGCCACCCGCGACGGCGTTCGCGGCGATGAGCTTGGTCACACGCCGCGAACCCGGTGTCAGTACACGCCCACCGCGGCGAGCGCCTTGCGCTGCTGCGGGGTCGGGTGGGCCGGGAAGTAGAGGTAGCAGACCCCTCCGGTGCCGGAGACGACCTTGCCGGAGGCGTTGTACCGCTTGGTCCTGAGCCAGATGTTCTCCCACTCGCGCCGCTTGTAGACGCGCCGCACCGCGTCGTCGCTCGGCGAGGCGGGGTCGTTGGCGATCACGTCGCCGTCCGCGGTGAAGCCGATGACGGTCATCAGGTGGCCTGAGGTGCCGTAACCGGCGCCCGTCAGCTCCTCCTTGAGGAACGACTGGGACGTTATGGCCGGGATGCCGGCCGCGATCAGGGTCTCCAGGTCGGTGAGGGATGCGAGCCGGGTGACCACGCCCTGAAGGCCGTCGAAGGTGGCCGCGTAGGCCGCGTTGAAGGGCCAGTTGCCGCAGCCCTGGTACTGGTGGTCGTAGGTGAACCGAGCCGCGTGACAGACCTGTGGGTCGGCGTAGGACGGGTCGACCCAGGACAGCTGCTCGGGCGTGAGCCGGCCGCCCCAGTACTCGATGATCATCTGGGAGGAGGTGGGGCTGCACCAGGCCTCGCCGCCGTTGTCGTACTCGGGGTACTGGCCCTTGTGGATCTCCTGCGAGTAACGCGGGACGGCGAGTTCCTGGGCGAGGCCGGGGGCGGAGGCCGGCACGGTGAAGCGGTCGGGGATGTCGGAGCCCATCGCGCCGAGCCGCCAGACCGTCGGAGTCAGGTGCGTGCCGGGCCGGCGGTACAGGGTGAGGCGCAGCCGGTACGAGGTCAGGCGCAGGCCGGTGCTCGCGTCGTCGATGGCGAAGGTGTCCGTCCAGATGGTGCTCCTGCCGTCCGTCTGGTCGTCCACCGAGGTCCGCTTGATGTCCTGGTCGCCGGCGGCCCAGCGGCCCATCACGTACCAGGGTGTGTCGGTGCCGTCGGAGTAGGTGCCGTGCAGTTCGACCTGGAGCCAGGTGCCGGCGGGGGTGTGCGCGTTCCAGGACGCGATGACCTCGGTCGCGGGCACGGTGAGCCGGTGCACCGGAGAGGTCCAGGTGGCGTACTCCCAGGTGGCGGTGGTCCCGGTGTGCGGGTCGGTGTAGTCGGTCCGGCCGGCGGGGGCGCCGATCACGACGCCGGGGCGGCTGCCGGAGACGGGCCGGGCGCCCTGGGCGGTGCCGCAGCGCCAGTCGCGGAACGTGGTCCAGGAGTGGTAGTCGATCGGGCGGGCCTGCGCCTGGCCGGGGTCGTCGGTGCCGGCGGGTCGCGGTGCGGCGGCGGCGGGGACCGCCGTGCCGGTCACCGCCGCGGCGACGGCCACGGCCAAAACGGTTCTGCGGGACGGCTGTTGGGCTCTGCTCATGGGCGCGATGACCCCCAGGGTGTCCGAGACGGGCTGATCCGGTGCGGTAACTATGAAGCAGGCCGGATCTCGCTGCCAGCACTTCCGCGCATGCCGCGGAAACGAATATTGGTCTGGTCCACTGACGGAGGGCCCGAAGGGACGCGGGGCCGTGTCGCGGTGCCGCTGCGCACCGGGACGCTAGCGGCCCCCGCGCCCCTGCGCCCGGGACACCCTCAGACGAGGTCCATCGCGGCGACCTCGTCCGGGCGCCCGTAGCTGACCGGCCCCTGGAAGCGGCGGCGGGCCGTGGCGAACCACCACACCGTCGCCACCAGCAGCACGACGGCGAGTGCGATCGGCGCGTAGTTGAAGGAGTCGGCGGTGATGGGTGAGGCCTGCGGCAGCATGAACAGGACGCTGCTGAGCAGGATCCAGGTCACCGCGAGCCAGCCGATCGGCCTGCCCCAGCGGCCCAGGTGCCAGGGGCCGGGCTGGAACGCGTCGCCGAGCCGCAGCCGCAGGAAGATCGGTACGGCGTAGGCCAGGAACAGGCCGACCACGTTGACGCTGACGATGGCCGTGAACGCCGTGTGCGACCACCAGCCCGGCACCACCAGGGCGAGCGAGCAGGCGACCGCGAGCCAGACAGCCTTCACCGGCGTACGGGTGCGCAGCGAGACCGAGTGCCACCAGCGGGAGCCGGGCATGGCCCCGTCCCGCGAGAACGCGAAGATCTGCCGGGTGTTGCTGGTGAGGTTGGCCAGACCGCAGAAGAGCATCGCGCCGATGACGATGAGGAGCATCACCTTGGCGGTGCGCAGGCCGAGGCCGTCGATGAGGATCTGGACGGGCGGTGCGGCGGCGCCGGCCACCCGGGCGTAGTCGCCGATGCTGTAGACCAGGGCCAGCATCAGGACGAGACCGGTGATCGCAGAGCAGCCGATGGCGCGGGTGATGCCCTTCGGGGCGCTGACCGTCGCGCGGACCGTTTCCTCGGACATGTGGAAGCTGCCGTCGAACCCGGTGAAGGTCCAGCTGGTGACCAGCAGGCCGAGCATGCCGCCGTAAAGCCCGCTCGTGAAGCCGGTGTTGTTCTCGAAACGGGTGACGAAGGACGCGGACTGGTGGTGCTCGGGCATCACGATGAGTGCTCCCACGATCACGACGAGTCCGATCAGCAGCCACCACACGGAAATGCGGTTCAGTACGGCGACGAGCTGGACGGTGTAGGTGTTGGCGAGCCCTTGCAGCACGATGATCAGGGCCGTGATGAGGACCGTCTGGTGCGCGGTCGGCTCGTAGGAGGGCCACTGCAACTGCACGAACACCTGGATGAAGGTGGCGGCGGCATAGCCGGTGGCGGCGGTGCCGCCGATCTGGCCGACGAAGTTCAGCCAGCCCGTGAACCACGACCAGGCGCCTTTGTGCCGCTTGGCGAGTTTCCCGGCGGAGAAGTACAGGGCACCGCTCGTCGGATAGGCGGAGGCGACTTCCGCCATGGCGGCGCCGATGAGGAGCACCATGACCGAGACGCCGATCCAGCCGAACACGAGAATGCGGGGACCGCCCGCGTTCATACCGAATCCGAAGGACGAGAATATACCCGAGAGAATATTGATGATGGTGAACGAGATCGCGAAATTGTCGAACGCCTGGAAGCGCCGGGTGAGTTTCCGCGGATAACCCATCGCGTGCAGGGTGGCGTCGTCGTCGAGCACGACGGAGTCCGCCGAGCGGGCGCGGGCCCGGGGAGTCGACATCCGTTCCGACACAGATCGGCCTTTCTGAGGTGGGGGTTGGGGGACGAGCGTGGTCAGGCGGGCCCCGGGACGGGCAGGCCGCAGGCGCGCCGCGCCCGGGAGAGCTGCTCGACGGGGTCGCCGAAGGCGCTCCACGGCATGCGCGAGGCGTACGGGCCCATCGCCGTGAAGACCGCCCGGGCCTCGAACGCGCGCTGGGCCATGACCAGCGCGTGCGCGAGGTAGGCCAGGTCGAGCACGGGGGTGAAGCGGTAACCGGCCACGGTGGGCAGCCAGTGCTGGTAGATCGCCAGCGCGGTGGAGCGCCACTGGGGCTGCTCCCAGACGCGGTCGGCGAGGAGCTGGGTGGGGTTGTAGCTCTCCACCAGGGCCACCAGGGGCAGCAGCCGCAGGGCGGAGTCGGCGGGCGCCCGCTGGCTGAGGAAGGCGGCCACGTCCCAGGCCGCGGTGACCGAGCCGCCGTACCGCGTGAAGAAGCAGGACAGGAAGCGGTGGTGGGCCTCGCGGTGCCACGGGTCCAGGGACAGGATGTGCGCGAACAGCCGCCAGGGGCCGGGCGGGGAGGTGAGCAGGCCGTGCGGGGCAGGGTCGCGCAGCCGGTGCAGCCGGGCCATGGCGAGCCTGGCCACCCAGGGGGTGGGGTCGGCGGGGGCCGCTTCGGCGGCCCGGTCGCAGGCGGTCAGCGCGATCCGCTCCAGCGCCCCCGCGCGCTCGTCACGGGCGTCGGCGGCCCGCAGGGCGCGCTGCACGGCGACCCGGGCCCACATGAGGCTGGCCTCGGGCGTCGGCTCCTCGGCCAGCCAGCGCTCCACCAGATCGGTGCCGGCCGCCTCGGAGGCGAGGACGAGCGAGCGGTGGGCACGCAGGGCGAAGTCGGAACGCGTCTCGGCGAGGGCCTCGTGGGCGTATCGATGGCGTCCCGCGCGCACATCGACGCATACGCTCGCCAGGACCCGGTCGTCGGCCGCCGGATGCCATACATAGTGCCCTTCGAATAATTCCGCGGCCATGGTCCCCCTGCCGGTCCCCGTTCGACGCATCACGTTGCGCAGGAGGCACCTTACTCAGCGTGGGGCACACCGGGAACGCCGAATTCGACATATCGGTCAGCGGATTCGGACGGTTTATCGGTGCCATTGACTGGCCGCCAGCCGATGGTTCAAGACGGGACAACTACGGGCCCGCGGCCACCCCTACACTGTTTTTCACGGAAAACCCACGACACCGGACCTCATGCCCCACACACAGCACACCCCGGGAATCGCCATTCACGACCTCGCCGCCCGGCTGCACGGGCTCCCGCCCTCCCTGGGACCGGTCCGGCTCGTCGCCGTCGACGGGCACGCCGGCTCGGGGAAGTCGACCTTCGCCGGACGGCTGGCGCACGCGCTGGGCGGGGCCCCGGTGCTCCACCTCGACGACATCGCCAGCCATGAGCGGCTCTTCGCGTGGACCGACCGGCTCATGACCCAGGTGATCGAGCCCCTGGCCCGGGGGGAGAGCGCGCACTACACGCCCTACGACTGGCGGGCCCGCACCTTCGGCTCCCCGCGCCCGCTGCCGGCCGCACCCGTCGTCCTGATCGAGGGCGTCGGCGCCGGCCGCCGGGCCCTGCGACCGCACCTGGCCCGGCTGCTGTGGATGGAGGTGCCCCGGGAGGAGTCCTGGGCGCGCGGGCGGCGACGGGACGGCGCGGAGCAGCGGGAGTTCTGGGACGGCTGGGTCGCCGCGGAGCACGCGCACTTCGCCGGGGATCCCTCGCGCTCCCATGCCGACCTGCTGGTACTCCAGACACCTGAGGGATATGAGGTGCTGCCGGGACCGGCGGCGACTCCCGAAGCCGGGCCGAATGTGACGCTCGGTGACGGACCGCCCCGGATGTGGTGAAGTCGTGAAGAGCCTTGCGGGGCAACTTCTCCGAGTCCCTCAACTCCGCTTGACCGGGGGGCCGTACAGGTCTTACGTTCTCAATGTGCGGCTTTCGGAGCCGCCCACCGACGCGAAGCCCCCGGTTGTTCCCCCGTGACCGGGGGCTTCGTTCTGCCCGCGAAGACCGTTCCGCGGGCGCCCGGCGCACCCGCACTCTCACCCTCGGTCACGAAACGCCGTGCGCCCCGTCTGCTCCCACCTCGTCGAACGCCCCGTGCGGCACCCTTCGGCGCGCGCGGGTACCGCGGGTACGATGCCCTCGGTGCGACCTTCGAGCGGCTGCCTCGCGCACCTGCAACTCCGGTCCGCGGCACAGCGGTTCGACCGCGGCGGCCGTCGGGCGACTGCCCGGTGGTGAACCACGGGGGCACGGTCTGTGGGGGGACGTGATGGACTTCGGCACGCGGGGCCCCGAGGCTCCGGCCGACCTCGCCTGGCTGCGGGGTGTGGACGCCTACACGATGGGCGCCTACCCGCAGGCGGAGGAGGAGTTCCGCACCGCGGTGCGGATGGACCCGGGCATGGCGGACGCCTGGCTCGGGCTGCACGCGCTCCGGGTGGACACGACCACCGCGCTGCTGCGGATGTTCCGGCACCGCGACCGCTTCGGGGAACAGCGCACCCGGCACCGGCGAAGCCTCAACTCCTGGTACTGGCTGGGCTGGTGGGTGCAGCCGGTGCTGGAGAGCCCACGCGATCTGCTGCTGGCGCACGCCTCCCACTGGCTGGACGGCCGGCACGTGCCCGAGCTGGACCGCGCCCTCGCCGGGCTGCCCCCGGTCGACGCCGATCCGCAGGTCCGCTTCCTGCACGCCTGCCGTGCCTATCTGGTCAAGGACTGGGAACAGCTGGTCCGGCACACCGATCCGCTGCTGGACGATCCGCTGCTCGGCATCGAGGCCGGCCTCTTCGGCGGCATGGCCCGCGTCCGGCTGGAGATGTACGGCCAGGCCGAGCCGCTGCTGTCGGCGGCGCTGATGCGGTGCCGCAGCGAGCAGCCGCAGCGCAAGGAACTGCGCTACTGGCTGGCCAGGGCCCACGAGGGGAAGGGGCGCTCGGCCGCCGCGCTCCCCCTGTACCGCGCGGTGCACCGGGTGGACCCGGCGTTCATGGACACCTCCGCCCGGCTCGCCGCGATCTCCGAGGGCGACGGGTACGACGAGGCGGCCGACTACGCCGCGATCACACTGACCGGCACGGGGCAGGACACGGTGGACGGGCCGGACGGGTTCGATCCGCTGTTCGGCACGGAGGGCCGGGATCTGCGGCTGCCGGAGCCCGATCTGCCGACCGGGCCGCTGCCGTCGGTGACCGACCCCTCGGTGCGGACCAAGACGGGGCCGTCCGGAGCGTCCGCCGCGCCGGTCCCGGCCGGTCCCACGGACCCCGCGTTACTGGAGGAGGCGCTCGCCGAACTGGAGCGCATGGTGGGGCTCGAACCGGTCAAGCGCCAGGTCAAGGCGTTGTCGGCGCAGCTGAACATGGCGCGGCTGCGGGCCGGGCAGGGGCTGCCGGTCCAGCCGCCCAAACGGCATTTCGTCTTCTCCGGCCCGTCCGGCACGGGCAAGACCACGGTCGCGCGGATCCTCGGCCGGGTGTTCTACGCGCTGGGGCTGCTGGGCGGGGACCACCTCGTCGAGGCCCAGCGCGCCGACCTGGTCGGAGAGTACCTGGGGCAGACGGCCGTGAAGGCCAACGAGCTGATCGACTCCGCGATCGGCGGGGTGCTGTTCGTGGACGAGGCGTACTCGCTGTCCAACTCCGGCTACGGCAAGGGGGACGCGTACGGCGACGAGGCCTTGCAGGTGCTGCTGAAGCGGGCCGAGGACAACCGGGACCACCTGGTGGTGATCCTGGCCGGCTACCCGGAGGGCATGGACCGGCTGCTCACTGCCAACCCGGGGCTGTCCTCCCGCTTCACCACCCGAGTGGACTTCCCCTCCTACCGGCCGCTGGAGCTGACCGAGATCGGCAAGGTGCTCGCGGCGGAGAACGGGGATGTGTGGGACGAGGAGGCGCTGGACGAGCTGCGGTCCATCGCCGGGCACGTGGTCGATCAGGGGTGGATCGACGAACTGGGCAACGGCCGGTTCCTGCGGACGCTGTACGAGAAGAGCTGCGCGTACCGGGATCTTCGGCTGTCGACGTACGCGGGCTCCCTGTCCCGGGACGACCTGGCGACCCTGCGCCTGCCCGATCTGATGCAGGCGTACGGAGAGGTGCTGTCGGGCCGGGGGCCCCAGGATCCGTCGGGTGTGTGAAGCGCCCCGAAGGGGCGCGGGGAACTGCGCGGCCGGCCCGCCACCGGCCGGCCGCCGCGCAGTTCCCCGGGCCGGGCTAGCCGGCGAGCGCTCCCTCCGGCTCCCCGCTGACGCGCGGCTCCGGCATGTCCCGGTGCGCCGGGTCGCGGACCTCGCCCACCAGCATCTCCAGGACGTCCTCCAGGGCGACCAGCCCCAGCACCTTGCCGGTCGCGTCCGCCACCTGGGCCAGATGCGTGGCCGCCCGGCGCATCACCGTGAGGGCGTCGTCCAGCGGAAGCTCGGAGCGGAGCGTGGCCATCGGACGCCACACGTGCTGTGGGACGGCCCGGTCGGACTCCTCCAGGTCCAGGACGTCCTTCACGTGCACGTACCCCATGAAGGGGCCCTTCTCGCCGGCCGCGACCGGGAAGCGGGAGTAGCCCGTGCGGGCGGTCAGCTGCACGATCTCGCCCGGGGTGACCGCCGGGGTCACCGTGACCAGGCCCTCCCGGGGCAGCAGGACGTCCGTCACCGGGCGCGAACCCAGCTCCAGGGCGTCCTCCAGGCGCTCGCGCTCCTCCGGGTCGAGGAGGCCGGCCTGGCCGGAGTCCTCCAGGAGCCGGTTGAGCTGCTCGGTCGTGACGACCGCCTCCACCTCGTCCTTCGGTTCGACCCGGAACAGCCGCAGGATGCCCTGGGCGCAGGCGCCGAGGGACACCGTGATCGGCTTGCAGAGGCGGGCGAACCAGACCAGCCCCGGGCTGAGCCACAGCGCCGCCTTCTCCGGGGCGGCCATGGCGAGGTTCTTCGGGACCATCTCGCCGATGACGAGGTGGAAGAAGACCACCGCGGCCAGGGCGATGACGTAGCCCAGCGGGTGGATCATGCCGTGCGGGAGGTGGATCCACTCGAAGACCGGCTCCAGCAGATGCGCCACCGTCGGCTCGGCGACCGCGCCGAGCGTCAGCGAGCAGACGGTGATGCCGAACTGGGCGGCGGCCATCATCTGGGGCAGGTGTTCCAGGCCGTACAGCACCTGCCGGGCCCGGGCGGTGCCGAGCGGTTCGATCTGGCTGCGGCGGACGGAGACGAGCGCGAACTCGGCGCCGACGAAGAAACCGTTGGCGAGCACGAGCAGCGCCGCGAAGACCAGTTGGAGGACGCTCACCGGGCGGCCTCCACCACGTTCGCCGCCGGGGCCGTCCTGACCAGGCGGACCCGTTCGGCGCGGTAGTGACCGACCTGGCGGACCGACAGCCGCCAGCCGGACAGCTCGGCCCGGTCTCCGGGGGCCGGGATCCGGCCCAGCAGGTCGGCGACCAGGCCGGCGACGGTCTCGTACGGCCCCTCGGGCACGTCGAGGCCTATGCGCTGCAGGACGTCGACGCGGCAGCTGCCGTCCACGTCCCAGGCGGGCCTGCCGTCCTCCGGCGGGGCGGGGACCAGTTCGGGCGTGTCCTTGGCGTCGTGCTCGTCGCGGACCTCGCCGACCAGTTCCTCGACGATGTCCTCCAGGGTGACGACGCCGGCCGTGCCGCCGTACTCGTCCACGACGACCGCGATGGGCTGCTCGCTGCGCAGCCGCGCGAGCAGCGGCTGGACCGGCAGGGTCTCGGGGACGAGCAGCGCCTTGCGGGCGATCCGGCTGACCGGGGTGCGCAGCCGCTCGTGCACGGGGACCGCCAGCGCGTCCTTGAGGTGGGCCATGCCGACGATCTCGTCGATCTTCTCCCGGTACACGGGGAAGCGGGACAGGCCGGTGGCCCGGGTGAGGTTGACGACGTCCTCGGCGGTGGCCGAGTCCTGCAGCGCGCTCACCTTCACGCGCGGGGTCATGACGTGCTGCGCGGTCAGCTCGCCCAGGGACAGGGTGCGGACGAAGAGGTCGGCCGTGTCCTGTTCCAGGGCGCCGGCCTGGGCGGAGTGCCGGGCCAGGGAGACGAGTTCGCCGGGGGTGCGGGCGGAGGCCAGCTCGTCGGCGGGTTCCACGCCGAGGGCGCGGACCAGCCGGTTCGCGACCGTGTTCAGCGCCGAGATCACCGGGCGGAACAGGCGGGAGAACAGGTGCTGGGGGCCGGCGACGAAGCGCGCGACCTGCAACGGCTTGGAGACCGCCCAGTTCTTGGGGACGAGTTCGCCGATCACCATCTGGATCGCGGAGGCCAGCAGCATGCCGACGACCACGGCGACGCCGGAGGCGGCGCCCTCGGGGATGCCGAGCGCGGTGAAGGGGCCGCGCAGCAGCGCCGCCAGGGCCGGTTCGGCGAGCATGCCGACGACCAGGGAGGTGATGGTGATGCCGAGCTGGGTGCCGGAGAGCTGGAAGGACAGCTCCTTCAGCGACTCCACGACCGTACGGGCGCGGGTGTCGCCGTCGTCGGCGGCCTTCTCGGCCTCCGGTCGCTCGACGGTCACCAGGCCGAACTCGGCCGCCACGAAGAAGCCGTTGGCGAGAATCAGCAGGAACGCCGCTCCTAGGAGCAGCAGGGGGATGGTCACGCTGCCACCGCCTTCCCGCTCTGTCGGGCAGGGGTGGCGCAGGTACTACAGGACGATCCGTCCATCGCCGGAGGGAGTCACTCCTCGGGTAGCAGGAACCCCTGTGCACCGGGCGGCGCGCAGGGGCGGAGGCGCAGCGAGACGGCCTCCGCCCACCAGATTAATCAAGATCTGGGCTCATGCGGCAGGGCGGACGGCGCCGAGTGGGCCTCGGCGAGCGCGCGCAGGGCCTTGGCGTCGGCGATGGCCCGCTGCTTGGCGATGCCCGGCTGGATGCCGAGCGCGGGCAGACTGGTGCCGTCGCTGAGGTCGAGGAACACCCACGGGTCACCCGGCCGGAGGTTCACCCGGAGGATCTCCGCCCAGGCCAGACGCCGCTTGCCGGCGATGTTCACGACGGTGACGCCGGACTCGTCGGCGACCACCTTCACCCGGGCGAGCCGGGCCAGCGCCCAGAAGATCAGCGCTCCGGTGACGATGAAGCTGAGCCGCGAGCCCGGGCCGAGATGCTCCAGCAGCATCGCGATCCCGGAGATCACCAGGAAGATCACGACACCGGCGGTGAGCAGGATCGCCCGGGTGTGCCCCGGCCGGAAGGTGACGGGGAGGCGGGGAAGAGCGGGCGGGTCGGACAACTCTCGGTCGGACATCTCTCGGCGTACCTCTTACAGGCGGCAGGCGTGGATGGCCGTGGTCAGGATGGCGCGGGCGCCGATGGCGTAGAGGTCGTCCATGATCCGCTGGGCCTCCTTGGCGGGGACCATGGCGCGGACCGCGACCCAGCCCTCGTTGTGCAGCGGGGAGACGGTCGGGGACTCCAGGCCGGGGGTGAGCGCCACGGCCTTCTCCAGCTGCTCGACCCGGCAGTCGTAGTCCATCATCACGTACGTCCGGGCCACCAGGACGCCCTGGAGACGGCGCAGGAACTGCTGGACCTTGGGTTCCTCGGCGTCGGCGCCGGTGCGGCGGATGACGATCGCCTCGGACTTCATGATCGGCTCGCCGAAGACCTCCAGGCCCGCGTTGCGCAGGCTGGTGCCGGTCTCGACGACGTCGGCGATGACCTCGGCGACACCCAGCTCGATCGCGGTCTCCACGGCGCCGTCCAGGTGGACGACGGAGGCGTCGATCCCGCGGTCCGTCAGGTGCTTGTCGACGATGCCCTCGTAGGAGGTGGCGACCGTCTTGCCCTTGAGGTCCTCGATGCCGTCGGCCGTGCCGGGCTTGGCGGCGAAGCGGAAGGTGGAGCGGGCGAAGCCGAGCGGAAGGATCTCCTCCGCGTCGGCGCCGGAGTCGATCAGCAGGTCACGGCCGGTGATGCCGATGTCGAGGCGGCCGGAGGAGACGTAGATCGCGATGTCGCGGGGGCGGAGGTAGAAGAACTCGACCTCGTTCTCCGGGTCGACGATGCGCAGTTCCTTGGACTCACGGCGCTGCTGGTAGCCGGCCTCATGCAGCATGTCCGCCGCAGGGCCGGACAGTGAACCCTTGTTGGGGACGGCGATGCGCAGCATGAGGTCGGCTTCCTTTGCGTGAAGGGGTTTTCTACGGCTGTGTGCGGCGGGGGCGGGTCAGAGGTGGGCGTAGACGTCGTCCAGGGAGATCCCGCGGGCGACCATCATCACCTGGACGTGGTACAGCAGCTGCGAGATCTCCTCGGCCGCCGCCTCCTTGCCCTCGTACTCCGCGGCCATCCAGACCTCGGCGGCCTCCTCGACGACCTTCTTGCCGATGGCATGGACACCCTTGCCGACCAGCTCAGCGGTACGGGAGGTGGCGGGGTCGCCGTGGGCGGCCTTCTGCTGGAGCTCGGTGAAGAGCTCCTCGAACGTCTTCTTGGACATGGTGCTGCCCACCCTACGCGGTCGGCCCCACTCCTCAGTGCCAGGGTTCGGATACCGAGCGGAGCGTGGCCGCGGTGGCGACCGCCGCGGTCACCGCCTCGTGACCCTTGTCCTCGTTCGAGCCCTCCAGGCCGGCCCGGTCCAGGGCCTGCTCCTCGGTGTCGCAGGTGAGCACGCCGAAGCCGACGGGGACGCCGGTCTCGACGGACACCTGGGTCAGGCCCTGGGTGACGCCCTGGCACACGTAGTCGAAGTGGGGGGTGCCGCCCCGGATGACGACACCGAGGGCGACCACGGCGTCGTAGCCGCGGCCCGCGAGGACCTTGGCGGCGACCGGCAGCTCGAAGCTGCCGGGGACCCGGATGAGGGTCGGCTCGTCGATGCCGAGCTCACGCAGGGCGCGCAGGGCGCCGTTCACCAGACCGTCCATCACCTGCTCGTGCCACTGCGCCGCGATGACGGCGACCCTCAGGTCGCTCACATTGCGTACGGACAGTTCCGGTGCACCCTTGCCGCTCACGTCTCTCCTCAGTGCTTTCGTGCTTACTGGTTGCCGCAGGTGGCCGCGGACGCGGCCGTCGAAGCCGACACGGGGGGCGTGTCGAGCCAGGGCAGGTCGTGCCCCATCCGGTCCCGCTTGGTGCGCAGGTACCGGAGGTTGTGCTCGCCGGCCTGGACGGGCATCGGCTCGCGGCCGGTGACCTTCAGGCCGTGGCGCAGCAGCGCTTCGGTCTTGTCGGGGTTGTTGGTCATCAGCCGGACGCCGCGCACGCCGAGGTCGGCGAGGATCTGCGCCCCGGCGCCGTAGTCGCGGGCGTCGGCGGGCAGGCCGAGTTCCAGGTTGGCGTCCAGGGTGTCGTGGCCCTGCTCCTGGAGTTCGTAGGCGCGCAGCTTGGACAGCAGGCCGATGCCGCGTCCCTCGTGTCCGCGCAGGTAGACGACGACGCCCCGGCCCTCGGCCTGGATGCGTTCCAGGGCGGTGTCCAGCTGGGGGCCGCAGTCGCAGCGCAGGGAGCCGAAGACGTCGCCGGTGAGGCATTCGGAGTGGACGCGGACGAGGACGTCCTCGCCGTCGCCGATCTCGCCGTGCACGAGGGCGACGTGCTCGACGCCGTCGACGGTGGACCGGTAGCCGTAGGCGGTGAAGGTGCCGTGCCGGGTGGGCAGGCGGGTCTCGGCCTCGCGGCGGACGGTGGGCTCGCTGCTGCGGCGGTAGGCGATCAGGTCCGCGATGGAGATGATCGTGAGGCCGTGCTTGCGGGCGAACGGGATCAGCTCGGGAAGGCGGAGCATCCGGCCGTCCTCACCTGCGATCTCCACGATGGCTCCGGCCGGGCGGAGCCCCGCGAGCCGGGCGAGGTCGACGGCGGCCTCGGTGTGGCCGTTGCGCACGAGGACGCCGCCGGACCGGGCGCGCAGCGGGAAGACGTGGCCGGGGCGGACGAGGTCGGTGGGTTCCGCCGTGCCGCTCGCGAGCAGCTGGAGCGTCGTCGCGCGGTCGGCGGCCGAGATGCCGGTGCTCACGCCGTGGGCGGCGGAGGCGTCCACCGAGATGGTGAACGCGGTCTTCATCGACTCGGTGTTGTCCTGGACCATCTGCGGCAGGTGCAGCCGGTCCAGTTCCTCGCCCTCCATGGGGGCGCAGATCAGGCCCCGGCATTCGCTCATCATGAAGGCGACGATCTCGGGGGTCGCCTTCTCGGCGGCGATGACGAGGTCGCCCTCGTTCTCCCGGTCCTCGTCGTCCACGACGACCACCGGGCGGCCCGCCGCGATGTCGGCGATGGCCTGCTCGACGGGGTCGAGGGCGAAGTTCTCGATGTCGGTGTCGTCGGTGCCGTACAGCAGCGGTGCGGAGGTCATGCCGGGGCTCCTTCCAGTGCGGGCTGCGGGCCCCGGCGGGAGCGCAGCCACCAGTCGCGCATGCCCCACAGGACGAGTGCGCCGTAGATGACGTAGACGAAGCCGGAGAAGGCGTAGCCGTTGGCGAAGTTGAGGGGGACGCCGACGAGGTCGACGAGCAGCCAGGCGATCCAGAACTCGACCATGCCCTTGGCCTGGGCGTACATGGCGACGATGGTCCCGACGAAGATGTAGGCGTCGGGCCAGGGGTCCCAGGAGAGCTTGGGGTAGGCCGTGAAGAGCAGGGCGACGGCGACGGTTCCGGCGGCGGCCGCGGCGAGCATGGCCGCGCGCTCCCGCCAGGTGGCGAAGCGGGGGGTGATGTGGCCGTCGTCGGACCGGTCCCTGCTGCGCTGCCACTGCCACCAGCCGTACAGCGCGACGGCCATGACGACGACCTGCTTGCCGGCGCTGCCGGTCAGGTGGCCGTAGAAGGCGGCGAACAGGACCAGGCCGGACAGGAACTGCACGGGCCAGGTCCACAGGGAGCGGCGCCAGCCGAGGGCCAGGGTGATGAGGCCCAGGATGTTGCCGATCATGTCGGACCAGATGATGTGCTGGCCGAAGAGGGTGAACGCCTCGGAGTTCATCCAGTTCACTTGCCGGCCCCCTGTCCGGCCGCGAGCAGACGCTCCACGTACTTGGCGATGACGTCGACTTCGAGGTTGACGGGGTCGCCGGGCTGCTTCACGCCGAGCGTGGTGAGGGCGAGGGTGGTCGGGATGAGGCTGACGGTGAAGTGGCCGGGGCCGGCCTCCACGACGGTGAGGCTGATGCCGTCGACGGTGATGGAGCCCTTCTCCACGACGTAGCGGGAGAGGTCGGCGGGCAGGGAGATCTTCACGATCTCCCAGTGCTCGGAGGGCGTGCGCGCCAGGATCTCACCGGTGCCGTCCACGTGTCCCTGCACGATGTGTCCGCCGAGGCGGGCACCGACGGCGGTGGGGCGCTCCAGGTTGACGCGGGAGCCGACGGTGAGCGCGCCCAGGCTGGACCGCTTCAGGGTCTCGGCCATGACGTCGGCGGTGAACTCGTCGCCCTCGTGCTCGACGACCGTGAGACAGACCCCGTTGACGGCGATGGAGTCGCCGTGGCGTGCGCCCTCGGTCACGACGGGGCCGCGGAGCCGGAAGCGGGAGGAGTCGCCGAGGTTCTCGACGGCGGTGACTTCACCCAGTTCTTCGACGATTCCGGTGAACACTTCCCGGGTCCTCCTGCCTCTTCGGGCACGGACTCCGGGGCCTGTCGATGACGACAGAGGTGTACGGATGAGCACGCACCGGGGGCGTCGCCGCAAGGGGCACGCCCGCGCACGGACGCGTCCGGAATACGGCGGCGCGCACACGGAGAACGCATGCCCGCCCGCCGCGCACTGCCTCCCATCCGGACTTTAACCGTCGGTCCAGGAATTTCACCTGGTCAACCGGCCGCTGGAAGCGACCGGGTCGCGGACTGTAACCGCCGGTTCGGAGTTTCACCGACCCCGGAGTGCGCTGCTTCTGGTACAGGGCCAGTGTGCCACGCCGGGTACGCGTCCAAGCGGGTGAAGGGTGTGGGGTCGCTCACAGGGCGTGTCCCCGCTCGTACGCTCCCCGGCCGGCCTCGCCAACCGGCCACGACGGAAGGGGCATTGGCCTCGGTCCGGACCATTGACCGTACTGGTCTAGTCCTTTTAGGGTGCGGTCGGGCCCGGCGGCGGTGACGACGGCCCTTGCCCGCCGCCGGGCCGCCACCCCGCCGAGTGAACTCCGCGACGGGCAGGCGGACATGGGCCCCCGGAGGCGTGTCAGCCGCCCGGGCGCTCCGGTGGCGCGAACAGTTCGTCCTGCGCCCGCTCCCGGGCGGTGAGCAGCGCGCCGCGGAGTACGGCCGTCCCGCCGAGGCCGCTCGCCCGCACCTCGGTGACCAGCGGCGACATCCGGCGCAGCCGCTCCTCCACCAGCCCGGCGAGCACCGCGCCCCCGGCCTGGCCGACCTCCCCGCCGAGCACCACGCAGCCGGGGTCCAGAACGGCCACCACGGAGGCGGCCCCGACGGCGATCCGGTCGGCGAGGACGCGCAGGAAACGGGTGGCGGGAAGGTCCCCGGGCAGGGCCACCGGCACCGAGACCGGCACCGGCACCGCACTCCGCGCCGGCGTCTCCGCCCCCGCCCTCTCCACCTCCGCCACAGCCCCCCGCACCGCCTCGGCCGCCCCGGGGCCGTCCGGTGCGGCGGGGGCCGGCAGGCCGCACTCCGCCGCCAGGGCGGCGACCGCCGACGCGCCGGTGAGGGAGTGGAAGCCGCCGGCGCAGTCGGTCGCCGAGGGCAGCGTGTCCGTTCCCGGGACCGGCAGGAAGCCGATCTCGCCGGTGCCGCCGGAGGCCCCGCGGCGGAGGGTGCCGTCCAGGACGACCGCGGCGCCGACGCCGTGGCCGAGCCAGAGCAGGACGAAGGTGTCCCGGTCCCGTGCGGCGCCCTCGCGCTGTTCGGCCAGGGCGGCCAGGTTCGTCTCGTTCTCGACGGTGATCCGGGCGCCGGGCAGCCGGTCCTGGAGGGTGGCGGCCAGGCTGCGGTGCCAGGCGGGCAGCCCGGCCGAGTCGCGGAGGTCTCCGGTGGCCGGGTCGATCAGGCCCGGCGCACCGATGCCGACGGTGTGCAACCGGTCGGCCCCGGCCTCCTTCGCGGCGCTCTCCACCGCCGCCACCGCCTGCTCCACGGCGGGCCCGGTTCCGGCGTCGGCCCCGATCGGCACGGACGCCTCGGCGAGCACCCGCCCGACCAGGTCGGAGACGAGGACGAGGACACCCTCGGTGCGGACGTCGAGCGCGGCGAGGTGGGCGCGGTCGGCGACGATGCCGTAGAGCCGGGCGTTGGGGCCCCGGCGCTGTGCGCCGGACTCCCCGACCACCGTGATCAGCCCGGAGGCCGTGAGCCGGTCGACCAGGTCGGCGACGGTGGGCCGCGAGAGGCCGGTCAGCTGCTTCAACTGCCCTGCCGTCAGCGGGCCTTCCTGCTGCAGCAGCCGCAGGGCCAGCCGGTCGTTGATGGCCCGGGCGGTGCTGGGTGATGCGGGCATGACGGGAATCCTCCCAGATGGGCCGTGGCCGGGCCGGTCGGTGTATCCGCTATCTATCAGGCAGGGTTCCTGATAGTTTACGGCCCGTTGCAGCGGAGCGGCGCCGACCGGCCGGGCACTCCCGGGGAGGGGCAGGATCATGAGTGACGTGACGCGTGCGGGCGACGAGATCAGGCGCGCCCGGTACGCCGTGGCGGCCGTCTTCGCGGTGCACGGCGCCGTGACCGGCTCGTTCGCGACGCGCGTGCCGTGGGTCCAGGACCACACCTCGCTCGGCGCCGGCCAGTTGGGGTTCGCACTGGCCTTCACGGCGCTCGGCGCCTCGTGCGCGATGCCGCTGGCGGGCGGGATCACCCATCGCTTCGGCAGCCGTACGGCCCTGCGCGGCCTGCTCGCGCTGTGGACGCTGTCCCTGATCCTGCCGTCGATCGCGCCGAACCTGGTCACCCTGTGCCTGGCGATGTTCGTCTACGGCGCGAGCGCGGGCATGGCCGATGTCGCGATGAACGCGCTCGGCGTGGAGGTCGAGCGGCGGCTCGGAAAGTCGATCATGTCGGGGCTGCACGGCATGTGGAGCGCGGGCGCTCTGATCGGCTCGGCGGCCGGCACCCTCGCCGCGCATCTCGGCGCGGACGCGCGCGTGCACTTCGCCCTGGCGTCGGCCGTCCTGACCCTGCTCGGCCTGGTGGCCTGCGGCTGGGTGCTGGACCTCCAGCCCGCCGAGGACGAGGAGCCGCCGCCGCGGTTCGCGCTGCCGCCGCGCTCCGCGCTGCTGATCGGCGCGGTCGGCTTCTGCGCGGTGTTCGCGGAGGGGGCGAGCCTGGACTGGTCGGCCGTGTTCCTGCGGGACCGGCTGGACAGTTCGGCGGGGCTGGCGGCGGCCTCCACGACCGGGTTCATGCTGACCATGGCAGTGGCGCGGATCGCCGGGGACGCGGTGGTGAACCGTTTCGGCGCGGTCCGTACGGTACGGGCCGGCGGTGTCCTGGCCGGGCTGGGCGGGCTGCTGATCGTGCTCGCCGGGCATCCGGTGGTGGCGATGACCGGGTTCGCGCTGATGGGGCTCGGCATCGCGGTGGTCGTGCCGCTGTGCTTCGCGGCGGCCGGGCACGCGGGACCGAACCCCAGCCAGGCCATCGCGGGCGTGGCGACCATCACCTACACGTCGGGGCTGATCGCGCCGAGCCTGATCGGCGGGGTGGCCCAGGCGACCAGCCTGATGGTGTCCTTCGTGGTGGTGACGGCGCTGGCGTGCGGACTCGCGGCGTTCGCGGGGGTGCTGCGCACCGCCGAGCGCGGCGGCGGCGAGGTCAGCCGGCGGGCCGCAGCAGTTCCCGACCCACGGCCCTGAAGGTCTCGCTCCAGGGCGCGGGGCGCAGGGTGGCCGCGTCCAGCCGGACCAGCACCCGGGTGCCCCGGGCGTAGGTCTCGGTCCCGTCGGCCGAGCAGAACCGGAAGCCGTAGGTGAGACCGGTGGTGCCGAGCCGTTCCAGCCACAGGTGGACGGCGTAGGTGCCGGGGCGGGTGACCGGCGCCTCGTAGCCGATGCGCAGCTCCCGTACGGCGTTGCAGGCGTCGCCGGCCGCCGCCCAGTCGCCGTCGAAGCGGACTCCGTGCTCGTTCCACAGCTCGGTCCAGGCGCGCTCGACCATCAGCGGGTAGCGGGCGTTGTGCAGCAGCCCGAGCGCGTCGAGGTCGTCGAAGTGGACGGTGACGGGGATCAGCCGGCCGTAGGAGACGGCGGGGGCGGTCGCTTCGACGGTCACGGGCAGGGCTCCTGAGCAGACGCTGTGGGGGTGGCGGCACCCTCGTACGCCCCCATACTAAGCGACCGCTCAGGAGCCCTGGCCCGGAACCCCCAGGTCAACCGGGGTCAGCCCGCGATCGAGTCCAGCTGCTCGGCGGCGGGACGCAGCGCCCAGAGGTCTCCCCCGGGCGGCGCCTGAAGCTTCGGTACGGCCGCCTCGGCCAGCGGGTCACCCGCGTCGGCCGCCGCGTGCACGACGTCGGTCGCCGCGTAGCGGTGGAACTCCAGCTCCGGGTGCGGCCAGGCGGCGGCGCCGGTCGCGGCGGGCAGCAGGTAGTCGACCGCCTTGAACAGGCCTTGTCCCTCCGGTCCCGCGTAGCCCCACAGGTTCACCCCGACGTGCCGGCCGATGGCCGCGAGCCGGGTGTAGGCGACCAGGTCGAAGGTCGAGTAGTGCCAGCTGCGGGTGCGGGTCAGCTCCTGGGGCTGGCTGCCGTCGGCCGCGATCTGCGGGTCGATGCGCTTCGCGCGCGCTTCCAGCACGGTGCGCCGGGCGAGCGCGGTGTCGCCGGTGGCGTAGGCGAGGGCGGCGAGCTGCAGGTCGTAGAAGGTGCCGTGGTTGTTGGCGGCGGCGCCCTCCTGCCGGCCGAAGTCGCTGTGCTCCAGCCAGTCGCGGAAGTCCTGGTTCCAGCGGGTCATCGCGGTGCGGTCGGCGGCCGTCCAGCCGGGTGCGCCGGTGGCGAGGATCGCCTGTGCGTCCAGGACGCTGGTGTAGGACTGCGAGAAGTCGATGATGCCGATGGCCCGGCCGTCGTACTTGCACGGGATGAACTGGGCGTGGTCGAGCTCGGGGTTCATCCGGGTGGCCGGGTCGAGGAACCAGGTGCGCAGGATCTGCCCGGCCTTCTCGGCGTAGCTCCGCCTTCCGGTGTAGTACCAGGCGAGGGAGAGGTCGTACGTCGCGTCGAAGACCTTCTCCGCGTCCTGCCGGTCGGTCCCGCTGTCGACCTCCGGATTGCGCTGCCCGTCGCGCTGGACGTAGGGGCAGCCCCAGGGGTTGTCGGCGGTGGGGGCGGTCGTGGGCCACCAGTAGGGGGCCTGGCTCAGGTAGTCGTGGACGTCGCCGCCGGGGGCGGGCCTCGGCTTGTCGACGACCGTCCAGGGACCCTGGTCCAGCCAGGCGTCGGCGCGCGCGGTCAGGTCCGCGAGGGCACGCCGGAGCCGGGGGTCGTGGGGCAGGCGGGCCCGGGTCTGCCGGAGGCGGACTCCGTCGAGGACCGCGGTCCGCGGGGCCGCCGCGGACGGGGCCGGTGCCGCGTGTGCGGCGGGGACGAGCAGGGCTCCGAAGGCCACCAGGGCGGCGAGGAGAGCGACCGCACGGGGTCTTCCACTCATTCAGGCACTCCGATCTTCGCTCGGCACGCTCAGACGTCGATCAGGTATGTGAACCGAGTTCATGAGTAAGACCGTGCGAGCGTAGAGCCGCCAGGTACCCCTGACAATGGTGCGGACCCTCTTCACGTACAGAGAAAGCGAAACCCCTCATGGATCTCGGCGTGCGCTGGAAGCTGCACGGTGACGGGCGCACGCCCGCGCCCGGAGCGGTGGTACGCCCCGACGAACGGCTGTCCTGGCCCCGCACCGTGGGCCTGGGCGCCCAGCACGTGGTCGCCATGTTCGGCGCCTCCTTCGTGGCCCCCGTGCTCATGGGCCTGGACCCCAACCTGGCGATCATGATGTCGGGCGTGGCGACCATGATCTTCCTGCTCGCCACCCGGGGCCGGGTGCCGAGCTACCTCGGCTGCTCCCTGTCCTTCGTGGGCGTGGCCGCCGTCATCCGCGCCCAGGGCGGTACGAGCGCGACCGTGACCGGCGCCGTCCTCGTCGTCGGTGCCGTGCTGTTCCTGGTCGGCCTCGCGGTGCAGCGCTTCGGCGCGCGCATCATCCACGCCGCCATGCCGCCCATCGTCACCGGCGCCGTCGTCATGCTGATCGGCTTCAATCTGGCCCCCGTGACCGCGTCCACCTACTGGCCGCAGGACCAGTGGACGGCCCTGCTGGTGATGCTCTTCACCGGTCTGGCCGTGGTCTGTCTGCGCGGTTTCTGGTCCCGCGTCGCCATCTTCCTGGGCCTGGTGTTCGGCTACGCCCTCTCCTGGGCGTCCGACCGGCTCTTCGGCAAGATCCACTCGGTGGACGCGAGCGGCAGGCTCACCGACCACTGGCGGCTCGACCTCTCCGGCGTGTCCAAGGCCGACTGGATCGGCCTGCCGTCCTTCCACGGCCCGACGTTCCAGTGGTCGGCCGTCCTGGTCGCGCTGCCGGTCGTCATCGCGCTGGTCGCGGAGAACGCGGGCCACGTCAAGGCGGTCGGCGAGATGACCGGCGACCCGCTGGACGACAAGCTCGGTACGGCGATCTCGGCGGACGGCGTCGCCTCCGTGCTGTCGACGGCCGTCGGCGGCCCGCCCAACACCACCTACTCCGAGAACATCGGCGTGATGGCCGCGACCCGCGTCTACTCCACCGCCGCCTACTGGGCCGCCGCCGGCTTCGCGCTGCTCTTCGGCGTCTGCCCCAAGTTCGGCGCGGTCGTCGCCGCGATCCCGGGCGGGGTGCTCGGCGGCATCACCGTCATCCTCTACGGCATGATCGGCCTGCTCGGCGCCCAGATCTGGCTGCACGCCAAGGTGGACCTGCGCAACCCGCTGAACCTGGTCCCGGCCGCCGCGGGCATCATCATCGGCGTCGGCAACGTCACCATGAAGTTCACCGACACCTTCTCGCTCAGCGGCATCGCCCTCGGCACGCTGGTCGTCATCACCGGCTACCACGCGCTGCGCGCCTTCGCCCCGGCCCACCTGAAGCAGCAGGAGCCCCTGCTGGACGAGGGCACGTCCTCCTACGACCCGGAGGCGGGCGCGGACTCGGCGGCGCCGCGCGCCGAGTCGTAGTCCGGCGTTCCCCCGTTCCGGCGAAGCACCGGGCCGGTCGGCCCGCCGGCCGGCCCCGGGCTGGGACCCTTCCCCCATGGTGCAGCTGCAACACCTCACCGCCCCCGTCGACGCCGTCGTCGCACGGATGCGCGCAATGGACGCGGCCCTGCCCCCACGGGACGGTGTCGCCGTGTTCAACCGGGTCTACCTCGCCGTCACCGAGGAGATCGACCGGCGCCTGGACGCCGGGGAGTTCCCGGACCCGCGCGCCGCTGCGGCGCTGGACGTCCGGTTCGCCGAGCGCTATCTCGCCGCGGTGGACGCGGCCGCCGCGGACCGCCGCCCGCCCGCCTGCTGGCGGCCCCTGTTCCAGTTCCGCCGCCACCCGGGGGTGCGCCCGCTCCAGTTCGCGTTGGCGGGCATCAACGCGCACATCGGGCACGACCTCGCCCTGGCCGTGGTCGACGCCTGCCGGACCCTGGACTGCGAACCGGCCGACCTGGAGGACGAGTTCGACCGCGTGGGCGACCTCCTGGTGTCGCTGGAGGAGCGCATCCGCGAGGACCTGATGCCGGGCCCCGACCTGTTGCAGATCGCCGACCCGCTCACCCATCTGCTGGGCTCCTGGAGCCTGGAGCGGGCCCGGGACGCGACCTGGGCGGCGGCCCGCGCCCTGTGGGTGCTGCGCGACTGCGCCGACGTGGCCGAGGAGTTCACCGAACGGCTGGACGCGGCGGTGGGGTTCGCGGGCCGGATGCTGCTGACGCCGCTGGCCGACTGAGACCTCAGGGGATGGAAAAGGCGCGGGCGGCCGGAGTTCCGTGCTCCGCCGCCCGCGCCTTGGTCCGTCTCCCGGCTCAGTCCTCGGGAAGCTCCACCGGAGCGATCTCGTCGTAGACGTCACCCGGGCCCGGGTTCGCCGCGTCGGTCTCGCCGCCGAAGTGGTGCATGACACCCCAGACCGCGTTGAGCGCGGTCTGCACGGCGCCCTCGGCCCAGCCGGCCGTCCACGAGATGTCGTCGCCGGCGAGGAAGATGCCTCGCTTGTCCTCGGGCAGCCGGTCCTGCATGAAGTGCGTGAACAGGCGCCGCTGGTAGCGGTAGTGGCCGGGCAGGTTGGCCTTGAACGCGCCCATGAAGTAGGGCTCGTTCTCCCAGGAGACGGTCACCGGGTTGCCGATGATGTGCTTCCGGATGTCGACCTTCGGGTAGATCTCGCCGAGCGACTTCAGCATGACCTCCATCCGCTCGTTCGCGGACAGCGGCAGCCACTTCAGGCTGTCGTCGCACCAGGTGTACGACAGGCAGATCACGGCGGGCTTGTCCGGGCCGTCGTCCAGCAGGTAGGTGCCGCGCGTCATGCGGTCGGTGAGCGTCATCGACATGACGTCCCGCCCGGTCGGATTTCCCCTGTCGTCGACGGCCTTGTCCAGCCAGAACGGCCGGTCGACCGGCACGAAGAGCTTCGACGACTCCATGTAGTGCGTGCGCTCGATCGCGGTCCAGTGGTCGATCGGGAACAGCGAGTCGTCGCACTGGATCTTGGACAGCAGCATCCAGGACTGGGCGGTGAAGATCGCCGCCCGGTAGGTGCGGATGTCGCCGTTCGCGTCCGTCACGGTGATCCGGTTGCCGGCGGTGCGGTGCAGCCGGGTCACGGCGGGCAGCGGCTTGCCGCCCTCGTGCAGCGTGGCGAGCGAGGTGCCGTACGGCCAGTGGACGATCTTCTCCGGCTCGCGCTCCCACAGGCGCAGCGGGAGCTGCTGGGAGCCGCCGACGATGCCGCGGTGGTGGTCGTCGGCCTCGGTGTAGACGACGCGGAGGATCTCCAGGATGGAGTTCGGGAAGTCGGTGTCCCAGCCGCCGGTGCCGAAGCCGACCTGGCCGAAGATCTCGCGGTGCCGGAAGGACTTGAAGGCCTCGGAGTCGCAGAGGAAGCCGTAGAAGGTCTGGTTGTCCAGCTTCTCGACCAGCTTGGCCCAGATCTCGCGGATGCGCGGGACGTCCCGCTCGCGCATCGCGCGGTTCATGTCGGAGAAGTCGGCGCCCTCCTCCAGGCACCTGTTCCAGGCCTCGGCGACGTCCCGGTACACCTGGGGCAGGTCGTCGATCGTCTCGGCGTAGTGCGACTCGCCCTTGAGGTCGACCACGGTCGACGGGGTCGCCTCGGCCAGCGGGTTCGGGAACGGCTTGGTCTCCAGGCCGACCAGGTCGATGTAGTGCTGGAGCGCGGTGGAGGACGGCGGGAAGCGCATCGCGCCCATCTCGGCGGTCAGCGAGTCGTCGCAGCCCTCGAAACCGACCGTGCGGAGCCGGCCGCCGATCTGGTCGGCCTCGTAGACGACGGGCTTGAGACCCATCTTCATCAGCTCGTAGGCGGCCACGATGCCGGACAGGCCGCCGCCGATGATCGCGACCTCGGTGCCGTGCTCGGTCGCCGGGATCTGGCCGAGGCCCGCCGGGTGGGCGAGGAAGTCGTCGTAGGCGTAGGGGAAGTCCGGGCCGAACATGGTGATCGGCGGCTGCTGCTCGTCGGTGTGCTCGACGGCGTTGGGCACCGTGGACGTCATGGGGTACGGACTCCTTGCACGGGGTGGTTCGGGGAAGGCTGGGGTGTCAGACGAGGGACCCGTACAGACCGGGGCGGCGGTCCCTCAGGTACGGGTTGTGCTCGCGGGAGGCGGCCAGGAAGGCGGGGTCGGCGTCGGCGAGCACCAGCTGCTCGGCGCGGCCGGCCCGGGTGCGAGCGACGCCGTCGGGTCCCGCGAGGACGGAGAGGCCGACGAACTCGAACTCGCCTTCCTGGCCGACCCGGTTGACGTAGGCGACGTACATCTGGTTCTCGAAGGCGCGCACCGGGATCATCGACTCGGCGACGAACTGGAAGGGGTGCATCTGCGCGGTCGGCACGACCAGGAGGTCGGTGCCGGCCAGGGCGTGGGCGCGGACGTTCTCCGGGAACTCGACGTCGTAGCAGATCAGCAGGCCCACGGTGAGGCCGTTCAGCTCGGCCTGGACGACCTGCCGCCCGCCCGGCGTGAAGTGGTCGCGCTCGAAGCAGCCGAAGAGGTGGGTCTTGCGGTAGTTCGCGAGCCGGGTGCCGTCGGCGGAGATCAACTGGGCGGAGTTGAAGACGGCGTCGCCGTCGCGCTCGGGGTAGCCGTAGGCGAGGGCGAGGCCGTGCCGGGTGGCGATCTCGGCGATCGCGTCGGCGGAGTCTCCGTCGGCGGGCTCGGCGAGGCGGGCGATGTCGTCGCCGATCGCGTACCCGGTGAGGAACATCTCCGGCGCGGCCAGCAGCCCGGCGCCCGCGGCGGCGGCCCGGCCCGCGGCCTCGTCGAGGACCTTGAGGTTCTCGGCGACCGAGCCGGGACGGCCGGAGCTCTGGAGCAGGGCGGTGCGCATGCGTCATCCTCACCGGAACGGGTGGTTTGGGGGGTCAGAAAGAAGGTACGTTCGGCGCGCTCGGCCGGACAAGAAGGAGCCGTTGCGCGCCGGTGCGCGGTTCGTTGCGTCGAGCGGGGCCCAGACGGCGATTCGTTGCGCGCCGGGGGGAGCGGTTCCGGGTGGACGGCTCCGCACACGCGGGGTGGCGGGCCGCCCGGCACCCGCAGGGGCAGCGCCCGAGGCCCGGCCGAACGCCCCGGGAAGACCGAGCCGGCTATCGCCGAGGGCGCGGCACCGCGCGCCCAACCTGCCGTGGGCACACCGCTTTTGCAAGGAGGGGCTGCGCAAGGACGGCGGAGGCGCCCCCCTAGGGGCGCGGGGAACCGCGCGAGGTACCACGGCGTACCGGCACCGGGCGGGTCCGCCTCCACCCCGGCACCACACGCTGCCGCAGCAACGACACGGGCCCCGGAGGAAGCCGCCCGAGGTGACCGCACCCGGCACCCGACCGCGCGCCCCGCGACGGGGGCGCGCCCCGCGACGGGGTCCGCCTCTAGCCCGGCGCCCCCGAGGAGAACCTGCGCAGCAGGGGCGACAGCACCAGGACGGACTTGGTCCGCTCCACGAACGGCTCCCCGGCGATCCGCTCCAGCACCCGCTCGAAGTGACGCATGTCGGACGCGAAGACCTGCGCGATCGCGTCCGCGTCCCCGGTGACCGTGGATGCGGACGCGACCTCCTGGTACCGCTCGAGGCCCCGCTGGATCGTCTCCGGCGAGGTGTTGCGCCGGCAGTAGATCTCGATGAATCCCTCGGTCTCCCAGCCGAGCGCCGCCGGATCCACCCGCACGGTGAATCCGGTGATGGCTCCGGTGGCCCGCAGCCGGTCCACGCGCCGCTTCACCGCGGGCGCGGACAGGCCGACCATCTGCCCGATGTCCGCGTAGGAGCGGCGGGCGTCCTCGGCGAGGGCGTGCACGATGCGTTCGTCGAGATCGTTCAGCACAGGGGGTGGTTCACTTCTTCGGTCCGGTCACTTCTCTGCCGTCACCGCGAGAGCGCCGTCGGCCGCGAGACGGGAACGGCGATAGCCGTAGAGGAAGTAGAACACGAGCCCGGCGGCCATCCAGCATCCGAAGACCACCCAGGTGACGGTGTCGAGGCTGAACATGTTGTACGCGCAGAACAGGAAGCCCAGCACCGGCAGGACCGGGCCGAACGGCACCTTGAACGTGCGCTCCAGCTCCGGCCGCTTGACCCGCAGCACGATCACCGCGATGTTGACCAGACCGAACGCGAACAGCGTGCCGATGCTGGTGGCGTCGACGAGCTTGCCCAGCGGGATGAGGGCGGCGAGCGCACCGCAGAAGAGGGACACGATCACCGTGTTGAGGCGCGGCGCGCCGGTCTTGGCGTGGATCCTGCCGAGCGCCTTCGGCACCAGGCCGTCGCGGGCCATCGCGAACAGGATGCGGGTCTGGCCGTAGAGGACGGTGAGCACCACGCTCGCGATGGAGATGACCGCGCCGAGCGCGAGCAGCGTGCCCCAGAACGTCTGACCGCTGACGTCGTTCATGATCCCGGCGAGGGTGGCCTCGGAGCCGTCGAACTTCTTCCAGTTCCAGGCGCCCACGGCGACGGCCGCGACCAGCACGTACAGCGCGGTCACGATGATCAGCGACAGCATGATCGCCCGGGGCAGGTCCCGCTTGGGGTCCTTCGCCTCCTCACCGGCGGTGGAGGCGGCGTCGAAGCCGATGTAGGAGAAGAACAGCGTGGCACCGGCGGCGCTGACCCCGGTCATGCCGAGCGGCATGAAGTCGGCGTAGTTGCCGGACTTGAAGCCCATGACGCCGATCGCGCAGAACAGCACCAGCGCGGCGATCTTCACACAGACCATGATCGTGTTCGCGCGGGCGGACTCCCGCGCGCCACCGAGCAGGAACGCCATCGCCAGCAGGACGACGATCAGGGCCGGCAGGTTGATGATGCCGCCCTCGCCCGGCGCCGAGGACAGGGCGGCCGGGATGGTGACGCCGATGGTGCCGTCCAGCAGCTCGTTCAGGTACTCGCCCCAGCCGACGGCGACGGCGGCCACCGAGACGCCGTACTCCAGCACGAGACACCAGCCGCAGACCCAGGCGACCAGTTCGCCCATCGTTGCGTACGCATACGAGTAGGAGGAGCCGGCGACGGGGATGCTGCCGGCCAGTTCGGCGTAGGACAGGGCCGAGAACAGCGCCGTGAGGCCGGCGATGACGAAGGCCAGGGTGACGGCGGGCCCGGCCTTGGGAACGGCGTCCCCGAGGACGACGAAGATGCCGGTGCCGAGGGTGGCACCGATGCTGATCATGGTCAGTTGCCACAGGCCGAGGGAGCGCCGCAGCTGCCCTCCCTCACCGTGGCCGCCCTCCGCGACCAGCCGCTCCACGGGCTTGCGACGTAGGAGGCGCGCGGCGACGCCCGGGGACGCGGGGGCGGCCGATGTCTGGTTCTGCGGGGGTGCGCCTTGGTCGAGCACGCGCTGGCTCCTTATCGCTGCCGGGGATCGCGGGGCGGGCCGGCAAGAGCGCCGGCCCTCGTGGGCGGGGACCAGCGGGGCCTGCGAGGGCAGGAACCCGCCGAGCGGGGTCCCCGCCACGCCACGTACTAGCGCAGCACCCTATGAGGCGGGCCTTCACGGGCGTAATGCAGCAACCTTGCGCATCCCCGCATGATCATTGCGTTCATCGGGGTGGAATGACAAATCGTTGCGCGCGACCTGTCGACCGTTGCACACAGGTCCCGCCGGTCCCGCCCGTCCCGTGTGCCGGCCGGCTTCCCCCCGGCGCCGCGAACGCCGACGGCCCCCGCCGTTCCCGGACGCGGGAACGGCGGGGGCCGTCGGTGCGGAGCGGATCAGCTCCAGCTGGCGTGCAGCGGCTTGCCCTCGGCGTAGCCGGCCGCGCTCTGGATGCCGACGATGGCCTTCTCGGCGAACTCCTCCAGGGAGCCGGCGCCGGCGTAGGTGCAGGAGGAGCGCACACCCGCGATGATCGAGTCGATCAGGTCCTCGACGCCCGGGCGGGCCGGGTCGAGGAACATGCGGGAGGTGGAGATGCCCTCCTCGAACAGCGCCTTGCGGGCGCGGTCGTACGCCGACTCCTCCGAGGTGCGGTTGGCCACCGCCCGCGCGGACGCCATGCCGAACGACTCCTTGTAGGCGCGGCCGCCCGCGTCGTGCTGGAGGTCGCCGGGCGACTCGTAGGTGCCCGCGAACCAGGAGCCGACCATCACGTTGGACGCGCCGGCGGCGAGCGCCATGGCGACGTCGCGCGGGTGGCGGACACCGCCGTCGGCCCAGACGTGCTTGCCGTACTTCTTCGCCTCGGCGGCGCACTCCAGGACGGCGGAGAACTGCGGCCGGCCCACGCCGGTCATCATGCGGGTGGTGCACATGGCGCCCGGCCCGACACCGACCTTGATGATGTCCGCGCCGGCGTCGATCAGGTCCTTGACGCCCTCGGCGGAGACGATGTTGCCCGCGGCGACCGGCACCTGCGGGTCGAGCGCGCGCACCACCCTGATGGCGTTGATCATCGACTCCTGGTGGCCGTGCGCGGTGTCGATGACCAGCGTGTCCACGCCCGCGTCGAGCAGCTGCTTGGCCTTGCCCGCCACGTCGCCGTTGATGCCGACGGCGGCGGCGATCCGCAGCTTGCCGTTCGCGTCCACGGCCGGGGTGTACAGCGTGGCGCGCAGAGCTCCCTTGCGGGTGAGGATGCCGGCGAGCCTGCCGTCCTTGTCGACGGCCGGGGCGTAGCGGCGGTTGTGGTGGTCGAGGGTGTTGAAGGCCTCGCGCGGGTCGATGTCGGCGTCCAGCAGGAGCAGGTCCTTGGACATGACCACTTCCAGCTGGGTGAAGCGGTCGACGCCGGACAGGTCGGCGTCGGTGACGACACCGACGGGCCGGTGATCGTCGTCCACGACGACGCCGGCGTTGTGCGCCCGCTTGGGCAGCAGCGCGAGGGCGTCGGCGACGGTCTGGTGCGGGGCCAGCACGATGGGGGTGTCCAGCACCAGGTGGCGGCTCTTCACCCAGGAGATCACGTCGGTGACGACGTCGATCGGGATGTCCTGCGGGATGACCACCAGGCCGCCCCGGCGGGCCACCGTCTCGGCCATGCGGCGGCCGGCGATGGCGGTCATGTTGGCGACGACGAGCGGGATGGTGGTGCCCGTGCCGTCCGGCGAGGCGAGGTCCACGCCCTGACGCGAGCCGACCGCGGAGCGGCTCGGCACCATGAACACGTCGTCGTACGTCAGGTCGTACGCGGGCTGGATGTCATTGAGGAAACGCACGTGCTGCACATCCCAGTCGATCAGAGGCGACCCCCTGACAGGTGTGCCAGGGGGAAAGAGCACGTACTTCATTGTCCCATGTCGGTGCCCGTGTCATGCCCTGACGGATCATCCAGGGTCGTCGCCGATCAGCTCGGAGGTTCCTCCAAGGGCGAGGGCCACGGTGAGCGACGGCGTCACGCGCATGGCGTGCGTGAACACCTCCTGGGCGGTCTCCCACTCCCGCGGGCGCTTCTTCGCGTACCCCTCCCAGCCCCGTACGACGACCAGGAGCCCCCTGCCCTCCGCCTCCCGCGGCCACACGGACAGGTCGGACAGGGAGTCGGCCAGCGCGTCCCAGTTGCGGCCGAACCAGTCGGGCAGGGACAGGGCCCGGGCGGCGCGGTCCATCAGGCCGGCCTTGTCCGTGACGCCGTCGAGGTCGAGCGCGACCACCAGGCGGCCGGTCAGGTCTTCGCTCATCTCAGTACCGCCCGGAACGACTCGTAGTGGTCATCGGTGTAGTAGAACTCCCCGCCCTGCCCGGTGACGATGCGCCGGGGGCCGCGGTCGTGCGAGCCCGGGGTCGGCACGGTGTACTCGTGGTAGTAGCCGCGCCGGTGCTTCGGCAGCCGTCCCTCGAAGTTCCCGAAGACGGTCCCGTCCTTGGCGTACGGGAAGGGGCCGCCCTTGTCGATGAGGGCGAGCGTCCTGCGGGCCTCGGCCGGGAGCCGGGACTCCGGGACGGTCGCCATGCCCCGCGTCCGGGCCGGTGACGCGGGTGACGCCGGGGAGGCGGGGCCGGTGGCGCCGGAGCACCCGGCCAGGAGGACGGCGAGACAGACCAGCAGCCCGGCGAGAGCACGGGGGACGAACCGTGGCAGCATGCGGACGATGCTGCCACGGCCGTCCCGCGACGGCCCCGCCGCGACCCGCTACCGGACGCCGCCGGACCCGGTCGGAGTCCGCCGAAGGTCCCGGCGGCCGGCCCTCAGATCCCGTCGGGGTCCTGACGGCTGAGCGCCGGCTTCGGGGTCGGGCCCGCCGTCATCAGGTAGTCGGCGGCCGAGGTGTCCGTCACCAGGCTGGTGACCAGCCCGGAGCGCAGCACCGCGTCGATCGCGGCGGCCTTGCGCTGCCCGCCCGCGATGGCCACGACCTCCGGGATACGGCGCAGCTGGTCGGCCTTGACCGTGATGCACCGCTCCCCCAGGTCCCGTCCGACCCGGCGCCCCTCGGCGTCGAAGAGGTGCGCCGACATCTCGGCGGCGACCCCGAGCGAGGCGTAGTGGGCGCGCTCCTCGTCGCTGAGCATGTCGTGCACCGTCGAGATGCCCGGCTCCCAGGAACCGATGGAGACACAGGCGACCGTGACCTTGTCGAAGTACTCGAAGGCCCGCGCGATCCCGGTCTGGTGGCGCAGCGCCGCCGCGGTGGCCGCGTCCGGCAGCAGCATCGGCGCGTAGATGGGGTGCGCGTCGCCGCCGGAGACCTGGGCGGCCCGGCGGACGGCCTCCACCGAGCCGCGCTCGGCGGTCCCGGCGTCGTACACGCCCGTCAGCTGCACCACCGTGCACGGCGGCAGCCGGTCGAGCGCCGCCGCCATGTGGATGGTGGACCGGCCCCAGGCCAGCCCCAGCACGTCCCCCTCGTTGACGAGTTCGCCGAGCAGGTCGGCGGCGACCTCGCCGAGGTTCTCGGGATCGGGGGTCTCCTCGGCATCGGCCGGGGACTCGACCACGACGGCGTGCCTCAGGCCGTAGCGGGCGCGGAGCGCGTCGGAGCGCTCGGCGTCCAGTTCGGCCGGCACGCGGATCTCGATGCGTACGAGGTCCCTTTCGAGGGCAGTCTCCAGTACCCGGGCCACCTTGAAGCGGCTGACGCCGAACTCCTCCGCGATCTGGATCTTGGACTTTCCCTCGAGGTAGAAGCGGCGGGCCATGGCCGCCGCCTGCACCAGCTCAGCGGGTCCCATCCGCATGGCTGACCGGCCCGCCGACATACCCGACACGGCGATCTCCTCACTGCTGTTCACACTCTGGATTCGCCGTTCATCCTTGCAGATTCGGGGCGACTGATCTGCCCTGATGGGCGCCGTTCACTTAACCGTTCACTTGGGCGTGGCTCAGTGGTCGCATGCCCAGGACGCCTTGGCGGTGGCCGCCTCCGCCTGGGCGCGCAGGGCACGTACGGCCTCCGCCGGGTCCTTCGCACCGTAGACGGCCGAGCCGGCCACGAACACGTCCGCTCCCGCGTCCGCGCAGCGCTCGATCGTCGAGGCCGAGACCCCTCCGTCGACCTGCAGCCACAGCTCCAGACCGTGCTTCTTGATCAGTTCACGGGTGCGGCGGATCTTCGGCAGCATGATGTCGAGGAACGCCTGGCCGCCGAAGCCGGGCTCCACCGTCATGATCAGCAGCATGTCGAGTTCCGGCAGCAGGTCCTCGAACGGCTCGATCGGCGTCGCGGGCTTGAGCGCCATGGAGGCGCGGGCGCCCTTGGCGCGGATCTCCCGGGCGAGCCGCACCGGTGCGGCGGCGGCCTCCACGTGGAAGGTCACCGACGACGCCCCCGCCTCGACGTACTGGGGCGCCCACCGGTCGGGGTCCTCGATCATCAGGTGGCAGTCCAGCGGGGTGTCCGTCGCACGGGCCAGGGACTCCACGACCGGCACGCCGAGCGTGAGGTTCGGGACGAAGTGGTTGTCCATGACGTCGACATGGAGGAAGTCGGCGCCTTGGACCGCCTTGGCCTCCTCCGCGAGGCGGGCGAAGTCGGCGGACAGGATGCTGGGGTTGATCTGCACGGCCATGACCCAAGCCTGCCATGTCGCCGCGCTGGGCTGTAGCGGCGGTCCCTTGAGGTGGGGGTTCGTGTGCGGGCCGGTGCGGGCCGGTCGCGCGGTTCCCCGCGCCCCGTTCGGGACCCGGCGTCATCCGGTTCTGCGGATCAGCGCCAGGTACATCGCGTCCGTGCCGTGCACGTGCGGCCAGAGCTGGATGTCCGGGCCCTCGCCGAGGTCGGGGACGCCGGGGAGGAGGGGGCGGGCGTCGATCAGTTCCGTGTCCGGGCGCTGCTTGAGCACGTCGGAGACGACCGCGCGGGTCTCCGCCAGGTGCGGTGAGCAGGTGGCGTAGCCGACGACGCCGCCGACGCGGACGGAGTCCAGGGCGGTGCGCAGCAGGCCGCGCTGGAGCGGGGCGAAGTTGTCCAGGTCCTCGGGGCGGCGGCGCCAGCGTGCCTCGGGGCGGCGGCGCAGGGCGCCGAGGCCGGTGCAGGGGACGTCCACCAGCACCCGGTCGAAGCTGCCGGGCCGCCACGGCGGGCGGGTGCCGTCGGCGGCGATGACCTGGTACGGCCCCGGGTTGCCGTGCAGGGCCCGGGCCACCAGACCGGCCCGGTGCGGCTGCTTCTCCGAGGCGAGCAGCGCGTCCCCGCGCTCGGCGGCGAGCGCGGCCAGCAGCGCGGCC
>NZ_JBEXKG010000047.1:0-52701 GCF_040609555.1 Streptomyces sp. NPDC004658 | reverse complement strand
GCCCGCCCCGCGCGGGCCCGCCCGGCCGGCCGGTCCTGGTCCGTGCCGGTTTGCCCCGCCGCCGAGTCCACCGCCGTGCTGCGCCGCCCCTCGCCACCGAGCCCCTCCCGGTCCGCTGTAGTCCCGGCCGTGCCGTGTCATCGGCCGCCGGGTGACGGCGACCCACTGACGGACGTTTCCGATCGGTGCGGGTGCCGTCATCGCTCGCCGTCGTATTGGTGACCCGCGACTTCAGGGCGCCTGCGGGCCGATTCCGGCGCACGGGACACAGCTCCAGCGTTCCAGCGCTCGGGTAGACCGCGACCCACTGTGCGTCGGGCCGGAGGGTTAGGCCCTGGCGGCTCCAAGAGCTGAAGCACAATCTCCGCGCTCCGCCGTCGCAGGCAGACCGGCCGCTGTGCCCCGGACCACCCCGCGATCCGGGGCACAGTCGTGTCCCGCAGCGACACCTCAAACCGGCGTGGACCGGGTCGCACTGGCGGGCACCTCGACACCGAGTTGCTCGGCCGCGAACGCACCCCCACGGCCGGCACCACTGCCAGCACCCACGGGGATGGTCCCTACTTGCGCTCGTCCAGGGGGTTGTCGTCGGCGTCGATGTACTGCTCGGTCTGGGTGTAGCCCATGGTGAGGCTGTTGCGGCGCCGCCTGCCGATGGAGATCACGCGCAGTTCCAGGCGCTTAGTCCAACCGGCCACGTCGGCCGGGGAGAGCGGCCCGACTTTGCACTGGCGCAGCCAGAGCACGGGGTCGAAGCGGTCCGCGGTGCTGGTCAGGGCGTCGGCGAGGTTGAAGGCGATGGTTCGGCGGGCGTGGAAGTCCTGGTCGTCGGATTCAGCGATGGCCGCGGAGATGGTTTCGAAGTCGGCGCGGCTCATCTGTCGGTTCGTGGCCATGGGGCCCCTCCTGGCTCGAGGTGGTTGCTGTTCGGGTGCGGCAGGGACCGCCGGACTCGGATGTCGAGTCGGACGGCCCGCACGCAGGGGGATGCGCATGAATCACGCAGCGATGGACGTGCGCTGTCCTTAGATGGCGCGGGCGCTGCTCAGACGGGCGGACTGACCTGCGCTGTCTCCGGCCCGGCGGGCGGAGGTGCCGTAGAGGGTGCGTGGGAGCTCCCAGGCGCCCTTCGCCTGCTCCTGGTACCCGCGGGGATGGTCCCAACAGCGTCATGCACGAGGACCACGCCTATGTCCGTCGCGCCGCCGTCGCAGGACATCAGACACCGGGCGCCGGGGGCTCGGGCGAAGACCGCGTCCTGGCCGGAGCACCGCCCCGGTTCACGCGCCGCCGAGTCGCTCGGACCCGCGATGGCGACGCTCTGCTCGATGTGCGTGCCGTGCGCATCGCCTCCCGCTGCGGGCCACCACCCGAGCCCTCGCCGGTCGAACTCGTCGAGTAGCCGCGCCTGGGTGCCGGCGTTGTCCTCGGCGAGGACGGGGCGGGCGCAAGGGTCGGACGCCGTGACGACGAGGGGGGCGGCGGTGCCAGCAGGTCCCGGGAGTTCAGGGAAAGGGCCCTCGGCCGTGCCTCGCGGACGCGGATCGATCCGTACCATTCGGCCCTGGAATCGGATATCGACGACCGTGCGCCGGTAGAGTTCCGAGTTCGGTGGTGTGGTCGCAGCGTCAGTGACCTGCACGAGGGCCTCCTGTGGACGAAGGACCCCCTTACCCACCGGCAGGGAGATCGGTGCTCGCTCCCACAGGTTCGTGGGAGCCGGTCCTCGGCGCGATCGGCGCTGTGACCGAGCGGAACAATGCCACAGCACTGGTCGTGTGGCAAAGCGTTGTGGATCACGTTGTGCAGATCCGGAATGGGTGTTAGCTTCGCGCCCGGTTACGAGTTCCAGCGTCAAGTCCCGGCTTGCAGGCCGACATCCACCGTTCGCCGCGGATGCCCCGGGTGACGACCAGCCCAGCGCGCGGTGCGTTGGAAACCGCAGATCACCGGGGTGCGGAAGTGCACTACCGGGGTCCATCGGCTCCGGAAGGTTGATCGCCTGTGCCCGTTTCCGACGCGATCCCCGAAGTGCCGATGGAGCGGCAGACCCAGAAGCCTGAGCGGGCATCCGAACCCGCCATGTCTGCCGTCGCAGAGCCGGGCCGCGCAGGTCTGGTGACCATCGGCCTCGATGCTGCCCGTGCGCTGTTCCGCACGGCCGAGGCGAGCGGCTCCGGCCGGCCAGGGACTGACGAAGTCTTCGACCAGTGGCTCGACCGCGGATTCGACGTCGTCTTCTACCGCAGCGCGGGCCGATCCCTTCAGGCACGTGCTGTCAACCAGGAGGATCGTGTTCCAGGGTCGCTGATCAGCGGTCGTATCGGGAAAGCCCGGTTGGAGTCGGTCTGCCTCAATCCTCGTCGGCGCGCGCCTGCGGGTCCGCAGGAGCCGGGCCCGGTGTCTGCGGAAGGTGAGGAGGCCGACGGGACGGATCCTCGGACGGTTGCCGGCATGCCCGGCAACCGCCGGGGAGACGAGGAAGCCAAGCGGCGGTACGCGAAGGTGGAGTACCAGCAGGACACGGGCTGTGTTCTGACGGTCGTGGACGACCTCACCGAAGGAACGGGACGGGAGTCAGCCCATCACCTGGGCGGGGACATCACCTCGGACACCGACGGAGATTGGTTCGAAGCGCTCACCACCCTCACCGAACTCGCCCAGGCAAGGCTGGAAACGGAGGGATGGACCCCGGACGGCCTCTGGCAGATCCAGTGGTGGAGCAGCTCGTGCGACGTCACGGACCCGCCGTACGAGACCCTTGAAGTGTTCGAAGAGTACGGCTTCGATCCGGACGAGATCACGCGGCACTATGTGTGCATCTACAGCCGGGGCAGCCACGGCTACACCGTCGAGTTCTCTGCGGAGCACCGGGGAGAGGACCACGTCATGTACCTCCAGCTGGAGTTGGATGCCGACGGCAAGGAGCTGGGCAGCGGCAGTCTCGAAGAACTGCGGAGCCACCTGGAGCAAGCGACGGAACGGGTGCGGGAGGCCGGCTACACCCCGCTCGATGGCGACTGGAGCGTCCACTGGACACGCTGTCACGTGCCTTTGACCGAGCGGTGACCGGCTGACGGCCCCAGGCCAAGGCGTTCTGCGCCCTGTTGCTCCCGTTGGCCAGGGTGTCATGAGCATCATGCGAGAGCAGCACCCCAACGAGTACAGCGCCCTCCTTCAGGAGCCCTGGCGGCGGAGTGCGGGCCTTCGCGCCGCTCAGTTGGGTGCTCAGGCCACTCGAGCGCTTCACCCGGGCTGGGAATCGCACAGAGCTGGCGGATCAAGAACCCGGGTCGCCGAACCCGATCGCGCACCCCCGCACCTCGGTGGTGGCGGCGCCCGTCGTCGTGACCACGACGTTGCCCAGGTGGTGCCGCACCCTTCCGGTCCGGGCCGTGTGCCCGTCACGGATGAAGTCGAGCACCGCCGCGCGTCCGGCGACCGAGCCGGGCACCCCCTGTCCGGGCATCGTGAAGGTCCAGGTGGTGTCCTCGGTCAGGACCGCTTCCAGCTCGGCCGCATTCAGCTCGTCCAGGGCATGGGCGTAGTGCGCCACCGCCTGCTGGAGGTCGGCGATCACGAGACCACCGTCAGCACGATCTTGCCCTGGATGTGGCCCTGCGCGGCTCGCGTGTGTGCGCTGGCCGCTTCGGACAGCGGGTAGGTGCTGTCCACCCCGACCTGGAGCTTGCCTTCGTCGAACAGGCGCCCGATCTCGGCGAGCTGGGGGCCGTTGGAACGCACCTGAATGTTCGAGACGGTGATGCCAAGACGCGCCGTCTCCTCCGGATCGTACTGGGCGAAGAACACCGGAAGCATGGTGCCGCCGCGCTTGAGCACGGTCAGGAAACGTGAACTGTCCGGGCCACCGACGGTGTCGATCACCAGGTCGACGCCGCTGACCACGTCCGTGACCTGGGTCGTGGTGTAGTCGATGAACTCATCCGTGCCGAGCTTGCGCAGGAACTGCTGGTGCCGCCCCGAGGCCACCGCGATGACGTGTGCCCCCTTCCACTTCGCCAGCTGCACCGCGAAGTGACCCACTCCACCAGCGGCCCCGTTGACCAGCACGGTCATCCCTGGCGTGATCGGCACCGGCTGGTGCACCTGGCCGGTGAACGGAGACGGCACGTCGTGGCCGAGGTCGACCAGGTACTGCCAGGCCGTCAGCACGGCCATCGGCGCCCCGGCCGCCTCAACGTGGTCGAGACCGGCCGGCTTGTGAGCCAGGTCGGAAGCCGGCGCGGCCACGTACTCGGCGTACGTCCGGCCGTCGAATCCCGGGAACCGCAGCATGCCGAAGACCTCGTCACCGACGGCGAACCCGGACACGTCCGGAGCGACCGCCACGACCACGCCCGACATGTCCGTTCCGGGGATGAGAGGGAACTCCAGCACCGGCCTCATCTCGGCCGGCATGACCTTCATCCCCTCACGCAGGTACCAGTCCGGCGGGTTGATGCCCACCGCGTGCACCCGCACGAGCACCTCGCCCGGACCGATCTCGGGAACCGGCACCTCGTCGTACCGCAGAACTTCCGGGCCGCCCGCCTCGTGGAACTGGATCGCCTTCATCGCGCCTGTCGCTTTCTCAGGGAAACGTTGCTCCTTCAGTCAAGGCCCCGGACGGCATGGCCGTCCAAGACCCCTTCGGCAACCCGTCATTCCGAAACGGCATGACGCGTACCCTGGAACGGTGAACGATCTCGGACAGGACCTGGAACTGCGGCTGGTGCGCTACTTCACCGTGGTGGCGGCGCACCAGCATTTCGGCCGGGCCGCCGCCGACCTGCACGTGGCCCAGCCGGCGCTGAGCCGCCAGATCCAACGGCTCGAGAAATATCTCGGCACACGACTGCTGGACCGCACACCCCAGGGAACCCGGCTCACTCCGGCCGGCCAGACATTCCTCCCTCGGGCCCAAGCCCTGCTGCAGGCCGCCCGCCAGGCCGAACTAGCCGTCCGTGAACAAGCCCAGACCGAACGCATCACCATCGGCTACGTCGAAGACCTGGTGATCACCGCCGCCGTACGGGAACTACGCCACCGTCACCCGGACGCCGAGATCGCCACCCGGCATCTGCGCTGCCGCGACGTCGGCGCACTGTCCGACAAGCGCGTCGACGCCCTGATCGCGCGAACCCCGCTGCCGCTCACAGCCGACAACGTGTCCACGACTCCCCTGTACGAGGAACCCCGGATGCTCGTGATCCCCCGCGGCCATCCCTGGGCCGACCGCGCGTCGGTGACCGCGGAAGAACTGGCCGACGAAGAGGCGGCCCCGTGCGCGTTCGAGACCGCGGACTGGACGTCCTACCGGATCCTCGGGGCCGGCGTGCCGCCGATCGAGAGCTACGAGGACAAGCTCGAACTCGTCGCGAGTGGCAGGGCGATCGCCGTCCTACCGGTCGGCGATCGGCGCAGCTCGCTGCGTCCCGACCTCGTAACCGTCCCGATCGAGGGTGCTCCCTCCAGCCAGGTCGTCCTGGTCAGCCGCAAGGGCGACCCGAATCCAATGATCAGGAATCTCCGGCTGGCTGCCAAGGCCGTCCTGGCCGCCCCGCCATCCTGACCGGAACCAGGCCGGGCGACGACCATGGGCGGCAGGTCTGCCACGGCCTCCGCCTGGAGGCCCGCCGGCTCACCGCAGGCTGAACACCGCTCGACGCACTGCCCGTCTTGTCGCCCACCACGACAGCTACGCCGACCCGCACGGCGCCGACGTCACCGCGCTCCTGGCCGACGCCCTGGCGCGGGTGAGCGTGTGACCACCAGGGGCCTGTACGAGACCAGGTGGAAGAAGGCGTCCGAGTCGTCCTGTACCCGGAAGTCCACGGCCGCAGCGCGGTCAGGTGCGCGAACCGCGCCCCCGGCGCCGCAGTTCCCTCCGGCGCTGTCGCTCCTGCTTGTCCTCGGCCCGGCGGGCGCGTTGGTACGCGCGGATCAGCACGGCGTGGGACCGTGGCACCAGCTCGGGCAGGGCCTGTCGTGCCAGGTTGTACATGTCGCGGGAAACCGGGGCGCTGAGGGCGGGGCGGGACCCAGGCTCCGGCTTGCGCAGACCCTCGGCGATCCAGAGGTCCACCCGCTCGGGACGGGCGAGCACCCTGGCGCCGCGCACGGCGTGGTAGCCGTGTGCCGACGGGTGGCTCGCGACGTACCGTTGCAGGATCTCGCCCGCCGCGGGGAAGTCCTCGCAGGCCCGGCAGAGCAGGCCCGCCAGGTGCTCGGAGCGATGTGCGTCCAGTCCCGGCCACAGGCGGTCGAACAGGTCCGGCTCGGTGCGCAGCCGTGTTGTCAGGAACCAGTGGGTGAAGGTCTCCGGTCCGATCCAGGGTTCCGCCATGCGGGTGGCCGGGTGCGTCCCGCCGTGCAGCGCGAGCGCCCAGGTCACCCAGGCGTATGCCGCGGACCAGATCTGCTCCTCCTCCAGTCCCGCGAACTCGGGGAGCCGTTCGAGGGCGTGTGCGGCGCTGACGTATTCCCGATGACCCGTCAACAGCAGGGTCAGCATGACGCGTTCCGGCAGGCCGGGGTGGTCGGGCAGCCGGGGCAGCGCGGGAACGCCCGGTCCGGTGAACGACGCGGCGCTGCGCCGCCAGCGCCGGCGCTCCCGTTCGAAGAGGACACCGGCGACTTCCTCGAAGCGCCGGGGGACTGCGCGCACCGGCTCACCGGTCAGCGCGGTGACGAGGGCCTGGGCGTGCAGATCGAGGGGGGTCTGGAGGGGAGTCCGCTCGGGCCGGACGGGCACGGTGCCCAGGGAGGAACCGGCGTGAGCCGCCTCGGTGTCGTCCGCCCGCCCGGTGCCCGCGGCGTCTGAGAGGGCCGCGGTGAAGGCGGCCACTGCCTCCGCGTGGCGCTCGGCCAGAACGGCCTGGCCGAGCACCGGTGGCGCGAGATTCAATACGGGCGCGTCGGCGAGGAAGCGGAGCACGTCGGGGTCGCCTTGGGAGTAGTTCAGTTCCTCGCCGACCACGGCACGGAAGCGTTCGGCGTGCTGGACGACGAAGAGCAGGCGCACCGGCGTCGTGTCGTGTGCACGCGCACCGAACTCCAGTAGCAGCGGGACGACGTCCGCGCGGACCACCGAGTGCAGATGGCTGTCGACGTCGGAGCGCAGGTCGGCATCGTCCACCACGACCAGCGCCGGCCTGGCCCGGTCGCGTAACGCCGGGAACAGTTGCCGGTGGCCGCGCAGCAACCGCCCGGCGGTCCACGAATCGCCGAGCGCCCGCACGAGTTCCAGCGCCAGCCGTGATCTGCCGACGCCGCGGTCACCGGCGAGCAGCATGATCGGGTGCGGATCGGTCTCGTCCTCGCACCAGTGCCGCAGCCGGGCCAGCTCGTCGTCGCGGTCGCGGAAGGGGACGGGGCTGTGCAGCGGCGACAGCAGCCGGAAGACACTGGGGTCCGCAACCGCCTCGGCCGGGTGCGGGACTGGGTTCTCCAGCATCTCCCGGTAGGCGTGGAAGCGCTTAACCCGCAGGATGCGCCGTTCGATCACCTCGGCTCCGGCGGCTGCCGCTCCCCCTGCACCGATCAGGGCGACGGTCTGCCACCACGGCCCCTCCCACTCACGGGGCATGGCCACCCGCACGCAGAGCGCGAGCCACCCGACGACGACGCAGACCACGCCGCTCCAGTGGAGTACGTCCGCCGATCTCCGCAGCCCTTTCCCGGGCTCCCCATCGTCCCAGCAACCCCGTTCCGCACTTCGGCGACCCTCCGTGCCCACGCCCACGCATCCCTCCCCGCCCGCGCCTGCCCAAGGCCCTCATGGTCACCCGGTACGTCCGGTACGGCAACGTCTCCTCGGCCAGGGAACGCCGCTGTGGCCTCCCACACGACCAACTCGCCGTTCATGCGAGCTGCCGCACCTGTCTCCTCATCAGGTGCTCATTGCTGCTTCCCGGGAGGGGGTTCGTTCGTAGACACCTTCAGCACGAGCGCGGCCACAACGCGCTGACAGTGCCGGGGTAGATGCGGAAAACGGCTGTTCGCGGGGTTCTCGGCCGTAGAGGCAAGGTTCGGATCAGAGGTGCACGTCCTCGCGGGTGCGGCGGCGGTAGGCGGCGGCGTTGATCCTGCTGCCGCAGCTTCGCTTGGAGCACCAGCGGCGGGTACCCGCCCGGGAGCGGTCGATGAAGAGACGGGTACACGGCTCACCGGCGCAGTGCCGAATGAGCAGGCGGTCGGATCCGCCCAGCAGGTCGCTGGCGCTCGCCCCGAGGGTGGCCAGCACCTCCTGGACTCCACCGCGGCGTTCCACCCGGCCCACGGTCTGGAGCACGAGGCGGACCGGAGGGTGCGCGGCGGCCTGCTGAACTCGGGCGATGTCCTCGGAGTCGGCCGGCTTGCCCCCTGCGGCCGCCAGTGCCAGCCGGTAGATCGCCTCACGCAGCGCACGCGCCCTGGCCAGTTCCGCCTGGCTCACCGCCTCCAGTCCGTCCACCACGCCGGCTTCGACACTCCACCGGGCGAAGTCGCGCGGCTCGACCAGCAGTTCCTTGCGGCGCGTGGTGCGCCAAGCCATGGTGGCGGCGAAATCGAGGGCCAGATGATCACTGACGAAGGCGAAGCTCACCCCTCGAGTATGAGCTGCACGGGCACCGAACACACATGCCGTCATACCTTCAGGGTATGACGTAGGCAGGATGAGCCACGTGGGGCGCCCGCAGAGCGGAGTCCCGGTCTGGAGGCATGCAGTGCTTACGCAGACGTCCGTGAGGTCAGAGAGGCGTGCAGGCGCGCAGAAGTGGGTGCTCATCCGCTACCTGCAGGTGGCCCTGCTGGTCCGCCTCGCGTCCGAAGGGGCGCGGGTCGCCCTGGTGGTGCTCGCCGTGGACCGTACCCTAAGTACCGGTCTCGGCGGTGCTCTCATCGCGGCCCTGCTGGTGCCCAGCGTCGTCGCCGCCCCGCTGGCCGGTGCCGTCGCCGACCGGGTTCGGCGACGCCGGCTGTTTCACGCCGGCTGTCTGGTCTCCTACGGGACGGCGCTGGGCGCAGTCGCGATGCTGGTCGGGCGGGTCTCCGCTCCCGTCGTCCTGGCCGTAGCGGGTGCAGCAGGCTGCTGCACCCCTCTGCTGACGGGAGGTCTGACCAGTCTGTTGAGCGACCTGCTGCCACCAACAGCGCTGAGCCGTGCCTTCAGCCTGGACGCCGTCTCCTACAACCTGGCCGGGATTGCCGGGCCGGCCCTTGCCTCTGCCCTCGCGGCGTCAACCGGCCCCGCCAGCGCCCTCCTGGTACTGGGCGCCGGTGCCGCTGGTGGCGGGTTGCTTGTCTTCGCCCTGCCGCTGCACCCCCGCGCCGGAGGGACCCACGCGCTGCGCCCCGCCGACTTGGGAGCCGCAGCCGCTCTGCTGGTCCGCGACCCGCCACTGCGCTCGCTCACATGGGCCAGCGGAGTGGGGCAGCTCGGGATCGGTGCCCTGCCCGTGGTCTGTGTGCTGCTCGCCGCTCGCTACCAGACGCCCTGGGCCGTAGGCGGTCTGATGACCGCCATGGCGCTCGGTTCACTGACCGGCTCCCTGGCGCACGCCTGGCGACCGTGGGGCAGCCGCCGCCCCGAATGGACCGTCATCACCATGCTGTTCGCGACCGGGGCGGCGCTGGCCTCCGTGCCATGTGTGGACAACGTCGCCGCTGCAGCCGGCGGCTTCGCACTGGCCGGGTGCTGCACGGGCCCGCTCTTCGCCGCGCTTCTTACGGGGCGCGATCGCTACGCGCCCCCAACCGCCCGGACCCAGGTGTTCACTCTGGGAGCGAGTATCAAGAGCACCTTCGCCGCGGGCGGGGCCGCGCTGGCGGGTGGCTGGCAGTCCGCCGGGTCGGACAGCCTCGTCTTCGCGGTGGCCGGCTGCCAGGTTGTTGCGGCCGTTTTGGGCGCGCTCCTGCTGAAGGGACGACAGGCCAACGCGGCTTGCCCGCCGGGGGAGATGAGCACGGGGCACTGAACCCTCTCCCAGCGGCTGACAGGCAGTTGCGTCGTGATTTCCGCTCCGAGAACATGAGACACCGTGCACCTGAGACATGTGCAGGTCACACAACCCGTCCAGCGCGGTCGAGTTCGGCAGCTACGCGCAGCCGGCCCGCACTTCCGGGAATGCCGGCAGCAGGTTGGTTCCCCGGCGTGAGCGCAGCACGATGTGGCCGGCCTCCACCGACACCGCGGCCCGCCATCCGTCCCACTTCACCCCTGCCGACCAGCCGCCGGCAGGGCCGGGTCCGGCACGGGAGCGGCGATCATCGGCTCGGGCAGCGTCCGAGCTTCCCTCGGGCGGGGCTGGGCAAGCAGCTGGGCATGGCGATGGACGGCCGTACGCCCGGCGGGGGATGGCACGTGGTGGACGGCTTCAGCGTGTGATCAGCGGGGCGGGTGCCGCGTAGTCACGCCCCTGTGACATGGACCCGACGCGCCGAGGGAGTGTGCCGGCCTGTCAGCCGAGGCAGAGGCCCAGCAGGCAGAGCTGCGTGGGTGACGTCGCCGCCGGGGCGGGCGCGGTCCCGGAGGTGTCCGGTTGTGTGCCCCCGGTCGTCGGGGCGGGGGCCGGTGGGGTCGCCGTGTCACTGCGCTCCGGCGCCGGTCCGTTCGTGCTCGCGGAACCGCCGGAGGACGCGGCTGTGGTGGTCCGCTGCTGCGGGGACGACGTGACCGCCGGGTGGTGAGAGGGCACGGCGTCCGGTCTGGTCACCGGGGCTTCGGTGGGGGGAGTGGCGAGGGTCTGGTGCCGTGGAGTGGTGCTGATCGGTGCGTGCGTCCCGAACGTGCTGCGGGGCGCGCGATGCTCGGGGGCGTGCGGAGCCTGCGGGGCCGGCTGAGCGGGTTCCGTCTCCACCTGCTCCTTTCCCGCGCCCATGCTCCGATCGTCCGGGGCGGCGGCCGCCTGCGCCTGGCTCGTGGTGTGCCGGTCCAATGTGGCGAGCGACAGGCCGCCGCCGACGAGTGCGAAAGCGGTGGCGACCATGGCTCGCCGCTGGTGTTTCTTCAGGCGGGCGAGCTGGCGGCGGCGTGCCGCCCTGCCCGGCCGTGCGGGTGATGTCCCCGGGGTGTCGGCGGACGGCCCGGTGACGGATCCCGTGTCCTGCTCCAGCTGGGGCTCACCGTCCCAGGGAAATCCGTCGCCGCGGGTCCCGGGCGACGTGACGGTGGACGCACCCTTGGCGCTCGACTCGGCCGGCCGGTCGGGGCCGAGGCGATCGGTGAGGGCCGGCGGCGCGATGTCCGGGGCGTATGCCCCACACCCGGGACACACCAGGGCACCATTGAGATGCCGACGACACGTGGAGCAGTAGTCCATCTGGGGTCTTCCTGGGTCGACTGCGCCTTCGGCCCGCCCGGGCCACGGCCTGGTCACGCTCGTACAGGGAGTCGAGCGGCCAGTAACGCTAACGACCTCTTTGAAAGGCTGCGTGCAGCCTGTGTGGGGCTCCTGCATAGATTCCGAGCCGGTCCGGCGATGATGTCCGTCACCCAAGGGTCCCGCGGTGCTCGCTCATCCCCTTCTGAGCAGGCAGTCGCGTGCAGGGGACGGCAGGCTCATTCACCGTGGTCTGCCCGCCTCATGCGGACCGTGGGTGTGGGGGGACGTACGGTGCCGTGGTGATCGGGGTGGGTGTGCAAGGGTTGCTGGCAGGCCGTTACCAGTTGGCGGACCGGCTGGGGAGCGGCGCGATGGGCGAGGTGTGGCGGGCCGGCTCAACCACCCCAACGCCGTCCGCATGTACGACTTCGGCTCGCACCACGGCCGGCTTCACCTGGTCATGGAACTCGTCGACGGCTGGAGTCTGGCCCAGGAGCGCTCCCTGCGCGGCGCCCTGGACCCGCAGGAGGCGGCGGCCCTCGGGGCGCAGGTGCCCTCCGGCCTGGCCGCCGCGCACCGGCAGGGGGTGATCCACCGGGACGTCAAGCCCGCCACGTCACTGACACCGTGGCAGACACAGGGACAAGGCGGTGACCAGGAAGAGGGACCCAAGGACAAGCACGGCAAGGGAGGAAAGCACAAACGTCACGGTGCCGACGACTGACCGCCCCCGCGAGCCGGGCTCGACCGAACCCGCGGGTTGTCGGCGTGAGCCCTGACTCGGGGCCGCAAGAACACCTCGCCCCGGCTCGCGGAATCGTCCGCTGCTCCTTCGCCCGGCCACGATCTCCGGGAACGAGACCGCCATCCCGGTGCCGCGTCCGGAGCGCAGGGTGCGAGTGACCTGACCTGACCTGACCTGACTTGGCCGTGCGCCGACGACGACGCTTCGCAACGCCAAAGGTCGGCATCGGACTACGCGGTTTCGGGTGCCTGGGTATCGAGTTCTTGGCGCAGGTCGACGTAGCGGCGCAGCCGTACACCGCGCCGTCCCGGCTCCCGGACGGTGCGATCCGCGACCGCGGGTCGCCCAGGGCGTTGCGACCGTCCGCGTCCCCACCGGGATCGGTCCGTGAGTCAGAAGTGTCCACGGTGGGTCGCCTCGTGTGGGGGCGGCCCACCTTCCGTAGGCGCGTGGCAGGTCGGCTGGGTGCGATACTCGCCCCACCTCGTGGGGTGCTCACCGCTGCCTGGGGCGCCGTTGGCGGTCGGCCTGTACGGACCGGAAGGCCGGCCCTGTCTCGGGGCAGACGACCGACGACGCCACGGTGGAGCAGAGCCGCCCGTTCGAGGCCGCCGTCGGGGAGCACACCTGGGAGGAGGCGGCTGCCGTGGCACGGGCGGTCCGGTCTCAGCTCTCCACGAAGGCGAGGATGTCGGCGTTGAGGACCTCGGGGTGCGTCGACAGCATCCCGTGGGGGTAGTCGTCGTAGGTCTTGAGCGTGCCGTTCTTGAGCAGTTCGGCGGACTTCGGGCCGGCGTCGGCGTAGGGCACGATCTGGTCGTCCGTTCCGTGCATCACGAGGACGGGGACGTCGATCTTCTTCAGGTCCTCGGTGAAGTCGGTTTCCGAGAACGCCTTGATGCACTCGTAGTGGGCGTTCGCCGCGCCCATCATGCCCTGCCACCACCACCGGTCGATCAGTCCCTGCGAGACCTGGGCCCCGGGCCGGTTGAAGCCGTAGAAGGGCCCGGCGGGGACCTCGATGAAGAACTGGGCCCGGTTGGCGGCGAGGGCCGCACGGAATCCGTCGAACACCTCGATCGGGGTGCCCTCGGGGTTGCTGTCCTTCTTCACCATGACCGGTGGGACGGCCGACACGAGTACCGCCTTGGCGACACGGCCGGGCTTGGCCTGTGCCACGTAGCGTGCGACCTCGCCGCCGCCGGTGGAGTGCCCGACGTGCACTGCCCCCTGGAGGTCGAGGGCGTCGGTCAGCACGTTGACGTCGGCGACGTAGGTGTCCATGTCGTGGCCGGCCGAGGGCTGGCTGGAGCGTCCGTGTCCGCGGCGGTCGTGGGCGATGACGCGGTACCCCTTGGAGAGGAAGAACAGCAACTGGGCGTCCCAGTCGTCCGAGCTGAGCGGCCAGCCGTGGTGGAAGACGATCGGCTGGGCGTCCCGCGGGCCCCAGTCCTTGTAGAAGATGACGGTGCCGTCCGGCGTGGTGACTGTACTCATTACTGATTCCTCTGCTGATTCGGACGTTCGGTTGTGCGTTGTGTGAGTCGAGCTGCGTCGAGGTGAACCGGTGCGCAGGCTGAGCGCTGCCCACGCGCGAGGATGTTCCTCGCGATCAGACTGCTTCGGCCGTCATGCCACTCGGGTCGTTCTCGGTTCACCTGGTTGCTTCGACCGCTTGGCGGATGACCCGGAGACGAAGGCCCACGCGGGCTTCGTCTTCGCAGCCGCGCCGGTCGCCTTCCCGGTGAACGCCGGACCCGCCGGCGGACGCGGTGCCGAGGCCGGCACGGCAGCGACGTCCGGGAAACCGCCCTGGAGCTCACCCCGGCTCTCGCCCTCTTCCAGCGCGTAGCCGGAAACGAAGGTGGGATCGGTCATGGCGAGCTCCCCGGGTAAGAGGAAGGCAGCGAGCTTCCGGCGCTGAAACGAACCTACGGAACAGGGCCGCGTCGCCTTGCCTGTGAGCGCACGGTGTATGACACGAAAGCGCCCTGAGCCGCGGAACACGGCCCGGGCGATCTGGACGGGTAGCGCTCCTGGGTCGGTGACCGTGCCCGTCGGCCTGTACACGGCACCGGTCCAGGGGCATGGATGTCCCCTCGATCACCGAGCGGAACGGTCTGCCCCTCGTCCGTCGGTATCTCGAGTGCCAACGTCGTCCACGACAGCCGGGCCCGGATCCCACGGTTGCAAGGTTCGGTCCCGGCGCGGCCGACGACGGCGCCAGCCGGACAACTCCACGGCGACAAGGGTTACGACCACGACCACCTGCGCCGGTGGTCACGCGGCTGTGGCATCGCACCGCGTATCGCCCGCAGGGGTATGGGCCCCGGCCAACGTTTGGCCCACACCGCTGGACGATCGAACACACCCTGGCCTGGCTCGCGGGACGCCGACGCGCCTGCACCATCGCTGCTGCACACGGAGACATCCAGTGGGAGTTCCGGCATGACGTGCTGGCGCAGGCTGTGGGACTGGAACGAGGCCGGGGTCTGGCAGCAGCTGCACGAGGCCCTGCTGGCCGAGCTGAACGCGGGACGGAAGCTCGGCTGGTCTCGCTCTGTGGTCGATTCCTTTCAGGCCAGGGCGTTAGAAGGGGGGAGCCTGCCTCTGCTGGATGCCGTCCCGCCCATTCGCGGCCGGGTTGGCCGGCCCCGCCGCAGAGCGGTGAGGCTCTACGCGGACTGCGGCTATGACCACGATCGCTACCGCAAGCAGGTCCGCGCCGGCGTCATCGTTCCGGCCGTCGCTCGGCGCGACACCGGCACGGATCCGGGTTCGGCGTCTACCGGTGGGTGGTCGAGCGGACCTTTGCCTGGCTCCACGGCTTCCGCCGACTGCGCGTGCGCTGGGAACGACGAGCAGACATCCACGAAGCATTCCTCGGACTCGCCTGCTGCCTGATCACCTACCGACAACTGAACTCATTGTGTTAGCCGCTGTCAGCCCGCCGCCACGCGTTGTGCACCCGCCGGCCGACACGGAGTCGGAGTGGCTGAGGCGGCCCGGTGCGGGGCCGACACCGATCACGCGCACGGTGAGGTGGCCAGGTCTGACGATCTGCGACATTGCGCCCCCATGATGCGCTGGTCGACGGTCAGCCTTCCTGCTCTTCGAGGTGTTCTCTTCTGGCCCGCGAAACCTGCAAGTGCTGAACACGTGCCTGCCAACCGCAACTGCAGTTCAGCTTGACTGTGCCTGACGGGATGATGTTCCTCGATCCGTCGGCGTCGATGGGCAGTTCCATCCACTCGATCGTCTCTGTGACTCGGTGGCTGCTGGGCATGCGGCAAGGGTATGGACAGAGCGGGCTGCTGCCTACCCACAGGGGCTCGCTCATGCCTCGCAAGGCAGTGGACGACCCGGAGTCCGGCGCCTATGTGCTGTCGACGTTCGAGTCGGGCGCGCGCACGCGGACCCAGGCGGGTCGGCAACGCCCCACTGCGCTGCAGTCGCCGACCTCGTGCCGCCCGGACGCGATTCGCCCAGTGCGGCCGCTCGCAACTGGACCTGCTTGTGACCGAGCGGGCCATCTGCCTTTATGGAGAACTTCGATGTTCAGCATCGGTTCCGCTGCCATCTGAGGAACCCATCGGGTGCTCGCGAAGAGCGGACACTCCGTGAGGAGGGTGACGCACATCACCTCACTGGATGTCACGTCTTCGTCGGCTCAGGTGTCTTGAGGGCATGAGCGCACACAGCAACCCCAGCAAGGTCGTGGTCATCGGCGGTGGGTACGCCGGAACGCTCGCGGCCAACCGCCTGCGGGCGCGCCCCGACGTCGACATCACGCTGGTCAATCCCCGACCCGACTTCGTCGAACGCATCCGACTGCACCAGTACGTGGCCCGTACCGGCGAGGCCACGATCGACTACGGCACACTGCTCGGCAAAGGCATCAAGCTGGTCGTCGACTGCGCCACGCGCATCGACACCACCGCCCGCACGGTACAGCTGGCCTCGGGACGCAGAGTGGACTTCGACTATGTGATCTACGCGGTCGGCAGCACCGGAGCGACACCGGCATCGGTGCCCGGTGCGGTCGAATTCGCCTACGACGTCGCGGAATGGGAGTCCGCGCGTCGGCTGCGCGACAGGCTGGACGGAGTGCCCCTCGATGCTCCGGTCACCGTCGTCGGCGGCGGGTTGACCGGCATCGAGACGGCCGCCGAGCTGGCCGAGCGGGGGCGCAGGATCACTCTGGTGTGCGGCCGAGCCCTGGCTCCGACGTTCAGCGCATCCGGCCGCCGCTACATCGCCACATGGCTCTCCCGGCACGGCGTCGCCGTACTCGAAGGCGTCTCGGTGAGCGAGGTGCGGCAGGATGCGGTCGTCCTTGCCGACGGCGGTGTGCGGCCGAGCGCGCTGACCATCTGGACGGCGGGTTTCGGCGTGCCGGATCTGGCGGCGGCGAGCGGGCTGCGCACCGACGGGCTCGGCCGGCTGCTCACGGACGAGACGCTGACCAGCGTCGACGACGACCGCGTCATCGCCGCCGGCGACGCCGCGGCACCATCGGGCCGGCCGCTGAGGATGAGCGGCTACGCCGCCGGTCCGCTCGGGGCGCGGGCGGCCGACACCGTGCTGAGCCGGATCGCGGGCACGGAGCCGGCGGTGATCGACCTGGCCTTCAGCGGAGCGTGTGTCAGCCTCGGTCGACGCGCCGGCATCCGACAGCTCGCCCGCAAGGACGACACTGCGCTGAACCTCTACATCGGGGGCCGCTTGGGTGCGGCGATCAAGGAGGTGACGTGCAAGTTCGTGGTGGCGAAGCGGATCCGCCGGGAGGCGGCCCAGCCGGGTTCCATGGGCTGGCCCAAGGGCGGCCCCCGTTCCGTGGGGGTGGCCTCCGCCGCGCGGGGGGTCGCCTCCGCGTGAACACCGACGAGCATGCCGAGCGTTTCACGCTGCTGCGACCGCTGCTGTTCACGATCGTCTACGAGATCCTCGGCTCGGCGACGGAATCCGACGACGTGCTGCAGAACAGCTACCTGCGGTGGGCCGAGGTGGACCTCGGGACGGTACGGGACACCAAGTCGTACCTGGCACAGCTGGTGACCCGGCAGGCGCTCAACGCCTTGCGGGCGAGCGCGCGTCGCCGCGAGGACTATGTCGGCCCGTGGCTGCCCGAGCCGCTGCTGCTCGATGAGAACGACGCATCCGGCGACGCACTGCTCGCCGAATCGGTGTCGATGGCGATGCTCGTGCTGCTCGAATCGCTCACACCTGACGAGCGTGCGGTGTTCGTGCTGCGCGAGGTGTTCGGCTTCGAGTTCCGCGACATCGCCACAGCGGTGGGCAAACCCGTGGCGACGGTGCGCCAGGTGGCGCACCGCGCCCGCGAGCATGTACGGGCGCGACGCAAACGTTTCGCACCCGTCGACGCCGCCACGACCGCGCGGATCACCGAGCAGTTCATGACCGCGGCCTCCACCGGCGACCTGGACGGACTGCTCTCGCTGCTCGCGCCGGACGTCACCTGGACCGCCGACAGCGGCGGCAAGACCACCGCGGCGCGCCGGCCGGTGGTGGGCGCGCAGAAGGTGGCCGCGGTCCTCATGAGCCTGTTCCGCCCGGACCGGCTGGCGGACCTGCGGGTGGAGAGGGTCAACTGCAACAACACGCCCGCCATCGCTTTCAGCAGTGAGCGCCTGGAAGGTGTCTTCCTGATCGACATCGCCGACGGGAAGATCACGGACTTCTACGCCATCCGCAACCCGGACAAACTTCTCGCGGTGACGGTCGCGCGTCAGATCAGCCGGTAGCAGTCGGCGGCAAGCAGGCCTCCGTCGCGCGTCGCGGTCACCGGGGAGGGGCAGGGGACGAGGAGTTGAGGTTGACCAACACGCAGGCAGTGATCGCTGTCTCGCCTTCAGCGTTCTGGATGGAAGCGACGAGCGGCTCCCGGGAAGGAGATGTCTTCCCGGGAGCCGCTCGTGTTCCGGGTGCGCGCTCTGGTGGCCGTTCAGTACCTGGTCAGGTCTACGACCACATCGCACAGGGGATCGTCGGTCGGCTTCTGGTCATGCTCGTTGTCGAGGTAGCCGGATGTGATTCCGGCGAGCAGGCCGGGGCCGGTGTGGCTGATGATCACGTCGACGCCGTAGGTGAGGGTTCCGCCGGGCCCCGTGAGGTACAGCCGCATACGGTCGCTGCCGGTGATCATCAGCCCCTTGAAGACGGGGAGTTCCGGCGTGTGATGGGCGACCAGGGCTCGGACGATTCCGGGCAGACGCTCGAAGACCCCTTGGTGAGGGTATTGGCCTGGAGCTGTCACAGCTTGCTCTGGTCCTGAGTCTTGCCTGAGTACTGAACGATGACCACGATCTTCACCATCCTGGGCCGGGGTACGCCGGTCTCAAACGCTACCCCGCCGTACACGAGGCGGCCGTGACCTTCGTCCTTCGGGTGCTCGTTGACGACCCCGCGACCGTTCGAACGCGCCCACGCTGCGCCCATGCCCGGGCAGGTGGGCGGCGGAGCGGTGATGCTGATCCCGCACGGCGAGCCGGGCGCGGACGAGAGCGTGCTCCCGCCGGACTACCAGCGCATCATCGCCGCCGCGCGGCAGGCCGCCGGACCGGCCACGGCCCGCGAGGTCGGCGAAGCGGTGGGGGCGGACGCCAGTGTGCGAGCCAAGCCGGAACCACTGCGCAGCAAGCTGGTCGGACTCGTCGGTCGCGGCTGGCTCCGGAAACTGTCCGACGTCCCGATTCACCACCCACCTGTGACTTGATCTGCCGCCTGCCCGCTTGCCGTCCCGGCTGCGCACCGGAAGCCTGTTGTTCCTGCGCCCCTCGGACGACAGCGCCGACTACGCCGCCATCGTGGACCGATGGGTCGCCGCCACCTCGGAACTGGACCAACAGGTCTGACCCCAGGCCGACTTCGGCTGGCCCTGGACGACGACGTGGTCGATCCGCCCCTTCCCGCCGGCCGGATACGGCGACGCCGGCGTCGTTGCGACCGTATCCGATCAGCTCCGCGGTCCACGCCGACGACTGCCGTACCCGCGTAAGACCCCACCCTGGCCGGTGCCACCTCAGCGAAGCGATCCACTGACGGCAAGGCGGTCATAGAGCCGCACGTCACGCAGTGTCCGACCCGTACGTGGGGAGCGGCGAACCGTACCGCAAGACGCTGCCCTGCGGGCGACCGGGCCGCGAGGGCGTATCAGGAGGCGAGCACGCGCTGGTGCAGCTCGGTGACGACCTTGCGGGCAGAGGAGATCGCGCCGTGCTGCCAGGCATCCAGATAGCTGAGGTAGTCACCGGCGAAGTACACGTGCCCTTGGGCCGTGTTGAGCGGCGCGTACGCCGGTGCGTCGGGGCCGCCGGGCATGGAGTGCCAGGCGCCTTCGAGGTAGGGGACGAGCTTCCACTGGTGGGAGTAGGACGCGGCGAGTTCGCTGCGGTACTTGCCGCCGTGGATCTTGACGCCCTGGTCAAGGGCGCGTTCCAGACGCTGGGCCGGGGTGAGGGCCGAGTACACCTCGGAGTGGGCGCCTGTGTTGTAGTAGCCGATGATCAGCCCGCGCTCGCCAAGGTGCCCGTAGGACGGGTACCAGATGTGATCGAGGTCCAGGTCGGTCTCGGTGATGCCGCCGAAGATCCTGAAATCCCTCTCCCACCAGCGGCTCTTGTACTCGAGGCCGATCTTGGAGGCGTAGGACGGTTTCACCGCCCGCAGGGCGGTCTGCACGGCGGTGCCGAGGTTGTGCGAGGTCTTGGCCAGGATGTGCGGGGCGAGGGTGGCGATGCAGTAGTCGGCCGTGATGGTGCGGGTACGGCCGTTCTGGGTGTAGGTGATCAGCACGCCGTCGGAGGTGTTCTTGATGTCGGTGACGGGTGCGCCGGTGCGGATCTTCTCCTCGCCTATGGCGCGGGCGAACGCCATCGGTATCCGGTCCATGCCGCCGACGGGCTGGAACATCAGCATCGCCTGGTCGTAGCCGAACTCGAAGGAGAAGTAGCGGCCCACGTTGGAGGCGAACACATCGGAGAGCGACGGTACGTCGCCGAGTTCCTCGCCGGGGGTGCCGGCGGCGCCCGGGGCGACGCTGAAGCCGCGGTGTTCGGTCCCTGTGTACCTGTAGTCGGAGCCGAGCGAGCCGTAGCTCTTGAGGAAGGTGAGCAGCCGTTCCTTGTCGTCCGCCGTCAACTCGGCATCCAGTGCACCGGAGTTGGTGGCCTTGGACAGCAATTCGGAGACGTAGCCGTAGACGTCGGCCTTGGCGGTGCGGTACTGGACCGGCGCCTTCATGCCGGTGGTCTCGTTGTAGATGAGCGCGCCGGCATTGGTGTTGGTGAAGACCTCGATGGGCACGCCGAGCTCGCGGCAGTAGTCGAGGGTGACCATCCACTGGGCGAGGCGTGCGGGGCCGGCGTTCATGTACTGGCCCTTGCTGAATCCCGCGGTCTGGCTGACACCGTTGATGTCGGTCAGCCGGTCGCCGCCGCGGACGGTGAGGTTGCGGCCTCCGACGCGATCGCGTGCTTCGAGGACCGTACAGTCGTAGCCGGCCTTGCCGAGTTCGTAGGCGGAGGTGAGACCGGCGATGCCGCCGCCGATGACGACGACCTTGGGGGGCCTGCCCTGACGGCCCTGGAGGGTGAAGTCGCCGTGCCTGGGGGCGCGGAACGGTGCTTCCTTCTCCGCTGCGTAGGCGGCGGTGGGGGCGAGGCCGAGCGCCCCCATCGTGGCGAACATGGCGCCGGCGCCGCCGGTCACACCCACACTGCGCAGGAACGCGCGTCGGCTTGTTCCCGTCCCGACTTGAGGCTCTGCCATGGAGGGGCTCCCCTTCCGATCTTGGACGACGGGGGAAGCGTGCCAATGGACCGTTACGGCGTACGACGCATTCGTGTATCCTGCACGTTTCTGCGGGCGCAGAGCCGAAGAGACATCGACGCGCGGGGGCGAAGGCACCCCCGACCGGCTGTGAGCCCAATGGGGCTGTTGGCAGGCTGAGTCGGGATGAAGCCTGGTCGCCCTTGGGGTCGACGAGCCGGTCAGCGTCTTCCACCTGCGCGAGACAGTGACGAGGCGTACGTCGTCGGGCTGCGCAACCGGATCCTCGGGGAGAGCGCCCTGGCACAGCACAAGTTCGACTGGCTGCCGGGAGATCCCGGAGCAGGCGGCTTGCGAGTCACACTGCACCTGCTCGGCGCCGAGCTGAAGGACGCCGACGGCCGGACGCACACCGGCACCTACACGACCGGCCTGCCCGTCCTGCGCGCCGACCGCGAGGAACTCGGCCGGATCTGTGCCCCTGCCGTCGAGCGGGGCCTGGGCTTGTGCGAGTTTCCGGCGGTCGCCCGGACGACCAACAGCTACGACGACCTCACCGAGCCGGTCGCCCCGCTGCCGACCGAGAGCTGGAGCGGGCCGCCATCGCGGTGTACGGCACCCGCAAGGACATCAACAGCCTCACGGGCAGCTTGCTGCTGCGCTGAGCGACGTGGTCGGTCGGCATGTGTCACTCGTCCGGCATCAGCCGCTCGGCCAATGCCTCGGCCGAGGGCCCGGCAGTGGTCGGTGGTGTCGCCCGTGTCGATGGCCGCGCTCGCCGGGACCGTGGTGGCGGGGCGAGGGCCGGATGGGCGCTGCTGCGGGCGCACCGTCGCGCGGTCGGCCAGGACCGCGAGTGGCGAGCGCAGGAAGAGACCAGAGCGCGGGAGTTGTCGATGGCCGAGGTCGACGCGCTGTCGTGGCAGGCAGCCACCGATCACCATGACGAGACAGCCTTCAGGGGACCGCTTTCCGATCGCGCAAAGATTGCGCGATCCTCGCCATCAATGGCATGCCATGCCACTGGCTGCTCCGTTTGACCGGCATCTTGGCATCGCGTGCGGTGCGCTCGTGGCTAGTCTGCCTCTTGTCGACGTGCCCGTCACGAAGTCCGGAGACGCTGATGCCCGACGAGCCGGTACTCGCGCAGAACACGAACAACCGAGACACGGCTCGCTGGGTACGGGCAGCGTTCCGTGGCGGCTGCGAGCAGTCCGTCACCAGCGTCCTCTCCTGCCCGAAGTGGAGCGTGAGGCTCTTTCAGGTCCCCGAAACGGGGCCGTTGCCCGACAAAGAAGGTTCCACATCCGCGTACTACGGGCGCCTGACGACATCGAAGCGACCGTCCTGCAGAGCAAGACGAACAACGCCGCATTCCGTCGACGCGGCCACCTCTTCTTAGACACCTCTTCCCAGAAATGAGGCAGCTGTGACCGGGCCCGCAGTTCGGCCGAAGGGTAAGTCGCCGCACGCACACGTGCCTTACGGGGAGGGTCGGAGCGCCCTCCTGGACGCCGCGGTCCGCCTAGCGGCTGCCAGGGGACTGCGCCATCTCACATACCGGGCAGTGGCGGAAGAAGCCAGTGTGTCCCACGGTCTCGTCGTACACCACTTCGGCTCGCGCGACGCGCTGATCGAGCAGACCGCGGCTCACATGATCCACGCCCAGGCGCTCGAGCCTCGGGGAGACGATTCCGCGCCTCTTGCAACCCTCCTCTCCGAGTTGGCCGGCGCGGATCCGGACACGCGCGCCTTCCGGTACGAGTTGATGCTCGAATCGCGTCGACGGCCGGATCTGAGGCCGCACATGCGAATCCTGTACGACAGATACGCCGACGCGACCGGCCGGGAGCTCAATCGCATACTGCCCAACGGCGCTCCCCGCGCGCTGAATCGCCTTGTTCTCGCAGCGCTCGATGGCCTCGCTCTGCACAAACTCGTTCTCGGCGAGCCCGACACAGTCGATGAGGCCGGCGTGGCTGAATTGAGGTATCTGCTGAGCCTTCTCGGCGCGGACAGCGGCAACATGGACACGTCCGATGGCGAGCGCGGTGACACTCATGCAACCGGGCAACCTCCGCCAGAAGGTGGCACGGGCGTCGCCTGACTGCTCCACACGCCCACCCTCCGCCCGGCCTACCCAGGCCGGGCGGCACGGGCGCAAACAGCGGCGCCTTGGCAGTCTCCGGGCGACGAGATCACAAAGCCGGTACGGGCAGCCCCGGGGTGCTCTTCACCGTCTTCATGGTGAACTGCGAGTTGGTTCGGGCCACTCCGGGCAGACCGGTGAGCTGGGTCATGTAGAAGCGCTCGTACTTCTCGATGTCGGGTACCGCGACCCACAGGACGTAGTCAGGCTGTCCGAACAGGCGCAGGCAGTGCACCACCTCATCAAGATCCGCAATCGCGGCCTCGAACGCCTCGATCGTGCCTCTGTCCTGCACTGCCATTTCCACATGTACGAGCACGTGGAACCCGCGGCCGATGGCGGCCGGATCGACCGACGCGTGGTAGCCCGTGATCACACCGCTGCTCTCGAGCTGTCGCACTCTGCGCAGGCACGGTGACGGGGAGAGGCCCACGAGGTCAGCCAACTCGGTGTTGGGGAGACGCCCGTCCGTCATCAGGTGCGCAAGAATTGCTCGATCTGTCTTATCCATGGAATCCCATGCTAATGGAACGGGATCCCAGAGGCATCTTTGGCATCCCGTGCGGCGGCTTCGTGGCTACCATGACCTCACCGATAAACCCGCCACGTACCCGGAGACATCCATGTCCGACCAGCCCATACTCGGTCTGAGCAGGGCCGACAGGGAAACCGCCGACCGACTGTTGAGCGGCTTCTTCGAGGATTACGAGCGGTCCATCCCGGAGCGCCCGCTGGTGCCTGAGGTCGACCGCGATGTCCTCGCCGGCCTGCTGGCGACGCCGTTCCCCGACAAAGGTCTCGGGGTCGAGGGCCTCTTCCGGGAGATCGACCAGAAGATCCTCCCGAACTCCACCACCGTGGCTCACCCTCGATTCCTCGCCTATGTGCTCGGCCCTCCCAATGGCATCGCGCCATACGCCGAGGCCATCGCCGCCACCATCAACCAGAACTGCAACTTCTGGCAGCTCTCGCCGGCCGCGAGTGTGGTCGAGCGGTCCGTGATCACCTGGCTGGGCGGGCTCTTCGGCTACGACGAGCGGGCGGGTGGCATCCTCACCGGCGGTGGCTCGATCGCCACGCTGAACGCCTTGACCACGGCACTGCACGCACGTCGCCCCGACTTTCGCGAGCAGGGCCTGCAGACCGCGGCACCGCGGCTGGTGCTCTACACCTCCGTCGAGGCTCACCGGTGTGTCGACAAGGCGGCTGCTCTGCTGGGCATCGGCACGGACAACGTCCGCCACATCCCCACCGATGGCCAGTACCGCATGCGCGTCGACGCCTTGGAGGAGGCCATCCGCGTCGACCGCGCGGCCGGCAGGGAACCGTTCTGCGTCGTCGCCACCCCAGGGACGGTCACCAGCGGCTCCATCGACCCGATCGGCGACATCGCGGATGTGTGCGAGCGGGAGGACCTGTGGCTCCACCTCGACGGTGCGTACGGCGCGCTGTTCGTGTTGTCCGAACGCAAACGCCAGGCATTCGCCGCGTGCGCCCGGGCGGACTCCATCGCCCTGGATCCGCACAAGCTGCTCTTCACCCCCCTTGAGGCGGGCTGTCTACTGGTCCGGGACCGCGGCCTGCTGGCGAAGGCGTACGCGTTCTCCTCCTCGTACCTCACCGTCGAGGAGGACCCGCTGATGCTCGACTACATGGACTACGGCCCCCAGCTCTCGCGCGGCTTCAAGGCTCTCAAGGTCTGGAGCGCCTTGCAGACCTTCGGCGTCGACGCCTTTCGCCAGGCGGTGGATCACACCCTCGACCTCGCGCGTTACATGGCCGATCTCATCGAGGCGACCGAGTGGCTGGAGCTTATGGCGCCCGTGTCGCTGACTGCCGTCTGCTTCCGGATCAAGGGCGCGTCCGACGCCGATCACGCCGCCGTACTCGCCGAGCTGATCGAGGAAGGCACCGCGCTCCTCGGCCCGGCTCGCCTGGACGGTCGCCAGGGGATGCGGGCGTGCGTGACCAACTACCGCACCACCCGAGCCGACATCGAGCTGATCGTCGACCGCCTGACCGACATCGCCCGCAGTCGCAGGCCCGTTCCCACGATCCTGGAGGCAGCCCAGTGACAACCGGTCCCGACGCGCACACCGGCCCCGCGCACGCGATGTTCGACGCCGACATCGCCTCCCGAGGCCTGGGCATCGAGCTCATCGAGGCGGGGGGTGGATCGGCGGTGGTCCGGATGACCGTGACCGCGGCCATGGTCAACGGCCACGGCATCGCCCACGGCGGCTACATCTTCACCCTCGCCGACACGGCGTTCGCCTGCGCCTGCAACAGCCACGGTCCGACCACCGTGGCCTCCGGCGCCGACATCTCCTTCACAGCCCCCGCCAAGGCAGGGGATGTTCTGACGGCGATCGCCCATGAGCGCACCCGGTACGGACGAAGCGGAATCTACGACGTGACGGTCGTGCGGGGCGAGACGATCGTCGCTGAGTTCCGTGGACGCAGCCGTGTCGTCGGGGGCGCCCCCTGGCGGTGACTGCCGACCGCCCCTGCCCAGACCGGTACGAAGCCTGCGCGTACCGATCCCGGCCAGGAGACGGAGGGATCGAGCGGCTGTCGATCGCTTCAACGCGCGCCACTCTCGTTCGAGAGCAGCAGGCTGAGATCGGCCGGCGGCACGCTGCCCTCGGTGGAGACCCGTGCTCCAGGGCGACCGTCAGGCCCTGGACCAGCCGGAGCGGGGCGAGCGAGCAGGCGGACCGCTCGGACAAGCGGGCGGTTACCAACCACCTTCTCCTGGGTCCCGAAGTGGCGCAGGGACGGCAAGTCAGCAGTGTCCGCACCTTCTACGGGCCGCGGACGCGGCCACTACACCGAACGGAGCATCCGTGAACAGAACCCTTGGACTCATCGGCAGCGGCATGATCGGCGGGACCCTGGCCCGCTTGGCCGTCAACGCCGGCTGGAAGGTCGTACTCAGCAACTCGCGGGGTCCCGACACCCTGGCCGACCTCGTAGCCGAGCTGGGCGCCAATGCCAGAGCCGCGACACCGGCGGAAGCGGCGCGTGCCGGGGACATCGTCGTGGTGACGGTACCGCTGCATGCCTACGACAAGCTGCCGGCCGCCGAGCTGACGGGGAAAACCGTCATCGACACGCTCAACTACTACCCGGAGCGCGACGGGCGCATCGCGGCCCTGGACAATGACGAGCTGACCTCCAGCGAGCTCGTACAGCGGCACCTTTCCGGTGCCCGTGTGGTCAAGGCGTTCAACAGCATCGGCGCCAAGCAGCTCGCCTCGCTGGCCCGCCCGGCCGGCTCCCCGGAGCGCAGCGGTCTGCCCATCGCGGGCGACGACGCGGATGCCAAGAAGGAGGCGGCGGAGCTGCTGGACGCGCTCGGCTACGACGCCGTGGACGTCGCTCCGCTCGCCGAGAGCTGGCGGAGCGGTCCCAACACTCCGCTGTACTGCTACCCGTACGTGGGCGACATGCCGACCGGACTGACCCCCGAGGAACTCATGCTGTGGTTCTTCGAGACACCGGGAGTACCAGTGCCCGCCGAGCGGGTGCGCGAACTGGCCGCGTGCGCCGTGCGCGGCCCTGCGGGTGCTTCGTTGGGCGTCGCGCAGTAGCGGTCACGCTCCCGGGTGGTGCCCGGCTCGGAAACACGTATGGGCCGCTGTACGAAAGGCCAACGGCGCCTGCGGAGCGCCCGCTCACTGGGCAGCCTCGACCAGCACGGCGACCTCGGCCGGTCGGCCACCCGGAACCCGCCGTGGGGCGACCGCCCGGTTCGGCGGATGGAACAGGATGCGCCGGCCGGGCACCATCACCGACCACCGCACACCATCGACGCGCCCCACCATCCCCTCCACGGCCGTCAGCGTGCGCCCCACGCCCTCAGCCTGACCGACTCGCCCCGCGGCATCGGTTCGCCAGCGCCTGGCGCAGCACCGCCCGCCCAAAGAGGGGATCCTGGCAGGCAACCGCCAGCGACAGCGCCCGCGCCCGCAGCGTCGCCGGACCGGCCACACTCTGGTGCCGCAGCAGATTGGCATGCAGCATCGGAAGCGGCCCGCACCAGATGCAGCCGTAACCGTGCCGCCTTGCCGCCCCCGGGCGGGAACCACCCCAGCAGTTGCTCCCAGTCCTCTGCCCCCAGCCCCGCGCCGGCGCCAGCAGCGATCAGCTGCTTCAGCGCACCCGTTGCCCGCAGATCCAGGTCGAACCGGTCGGCCAGCTGCGCCAGCATGTCCGCCTGGCCCACACCGGATTCGGTTGTCCGCACGGACATCGACGTTGCTCAGGCTCGTCGGCGGAGCGCAGGGCTTGCCTGCGCGACCTGGACGCGATCCACCTCCACGACCGCCTCGAAGAGAACGCATCGGACGCACTGGTGGGTTACGACGTGGTGATCGACGTCGCGGGGGTCCCCAGCACCCCTAAACAAGTTGAACGACAACGGACGGTACGTGGCTGTCGGCGTGGTCGCAGGGCAGCCGCCGACGGACTTCGGCATGCGGCTGATGGGCGCCTTCCGAGAGTCGTTGACGTTCGCCACGCTCAGCGCCGACACCGTGCCCGGCCCCGACCGGCAGGCCGTCCGGTCGTCCCCGTTCGCCGATGGGGTGCCGTCCAGCGCGGGGGAGTGGCAGGCCCAAGCGCTGCCGCCGGCGCCCGCGGCCTGTTGCCATCACGGGAAGAACCCTGCGCCCCGCCGTCGGCAGACCCGCAATCAGGCGGGCCCGCCACATCGGAGGAGGCGCCCGGCCCACGGCCACCGTCTCCGCCGCCATGCGTTCATCCTCCGAACACCAAGCCGCTCGATGGATTGATTACTGAACAACCTATTGACTGTCGAATGGCTGCTTGCGAGCATCACCTCGCTACCGAAGCTCCCGGACAATCCGCGCGTGGCTCCGCCACGACCCCCACCCGGACGAGGAGTTCATCTGTGTCAGTCATGGCATCGACTCATCGCTCGTACAGCCGTCTTCGGCGCCGCCCCTCCCTCACCCTCGCGCTCCTGATGGCCCTGGTCGCCGCCCTCGGCCTCACCGTCATGGCGCAGCCGCCCGCCCACGCGGCCGGCACCCTTCTCTCCCAGGACAGGCCCACGACCGCCTCCTCCACCGAGAACGCCGCCTTCAGCGCCTCGCAAGCCGTGGACGGCAACGAACAGACCCGCTGGTCCAGCGCGTTCACGGACCCGCAGTGGATACAGGTGGACCTCGGGGCGCAGAAGACCATCACCCAGGTGACCCTGCACTGGGAGGCCGCCTACGCCAAGGCCTTCGCCCTGCAGACCGCCACGAGTGAGAACGGTCCCTGGACGACCGTCTATTCGACCACCACGGGCGCAGGCGGCGTACAGGACCTGAACGTCAACGCCACGGGCCGTTACGTCCGGATGTACGGTACCCAGCGCGCCACTCAGTACGGCTACTCGCTCTACGAGTTCCAGGTCTACGGCAGCGGGAGCGGCGGATCCGACCCCTCGGGCGACTTCTGGGGGACGACCGACGACATCCCGGCGTCGTCGGCCGTCATGAAGGTGAAGGTGCTCAACCGGACCAACGGCGCCTACCCCGACAGCCAGGTGTACTGGGACTACAACGGCGAGGTGCACTCCATCGCCGAGCGGCCCTACGTCGACATCGTCGCCGGCCCCGCCCAGCGCATGTACTTCTACGTCGGCGCCCCCAAGGGCCAGTACTACGACTTCATCGAGTTCACCACCGGAACGTCCAGCTTCAACGGGAACACCACCCGCGTGGACGCCTGGGGTCTGCCGCTGGCCATTCGACTCCACTCGCACAGCGGCCAGGAGATCCAGCTCGGTGACACCCAGGACCTGTTCACCATGAGCCGCGACCAGGTGTTCCAGAACTTCCGGGACTCCGTACCGCAGCCGTTCAAGGTGCTGGCCCAGACGCAGGCTCCCTACCGGATCATCGCTCCGGGCAGCGACCCGAGCTTCCGCGCGGGCGGCGCGAACGCCAACTACTTCACCTCGTACGCGAACTCGGTCGGCGTCAACGAGTCGACGTCGAACATCTTCGGGTGCGCCGGTTCCCTCGCCGCGAACGCGAGCCTGTGCGCGGCGCTGAACCGGCACACGGCGAACCTGCCCGCAAGCCAGCAGCAGGACCCGTCGAAGTTCTACTCCGGTGACCCGGCCAACTGGTACGCCAAGTACTGGCACGACCACGGCATCAACCACCTGGCCTACGGCTTCCCGTACGACGACGTCGCCGGGCAGGCCGCGTACGCCAGCATGGACAAGCCACAGTGGATGGAAGTAGCTGTGGGCTACTAGGTCGTGTCCGCAATGTCAGGGGAGCCAGAGTCGTAGGCAGGCGAGGGCGACCAGGGCGTTGTTGTGCTTGAGCTTGTCGAAGCAGCGCTGGGGCGTGCGGGCCCGCACCGCTCGATGCGGATGCGGGCCTCACCGCCTCGAACTGGGTGCAGTCGTTGACGTTGCCTGCGGTCAGGTGGAAGGCCAGGAGGCGTCCTTGCCCGTCGCAGGCGAGGTGGATCTCCCTGGTCAGCCCGCCACGGGGCCGGCCGGTCACCTCACCCGGCCGGGACTGACCCCTTCTTCTGCCCCAGCCGCGTGCTGGTGGGCCCGCACGGTGGTTGAGTCGACGCACACGATCGTCCAGTCGACGGCGCCGACGGCATCGGAGTGCTGCTGGACATGGGCCGGCAGACGGTCCCAGATGCCGTCGGCGGGCCGGCGGCGGAACCCGTTCGTAGACCGTCTTCCACGGCCCACACCGCTCAGGCAGGTCCCGCCAGGCCGTACCCGTGGACAGCTTCCACAGGATGCCGTTGACCACCTGACGGCGATCCCGCACCGGACGGCCCATCCGCGGCGGAGCCGGCAACGGCTCGATCACCGCACACGACTCGTCGGTCAGCTCAAGACGACGCACCACGAACAGACCAACGTACCAACCACTTTACGGGCACGGCCTACGCCTGTGGTCGGGTGCGCAGTCCGTCGAGGATGAGGGCGAGCATGCGGGGTGCTCGGTCTTCGGGGCTGGACGCGGCGCGCCAGAGTGCGCCGGTGAGCTGGAGGAAGTCGCCGGGGTCGGCGTCCGTGCGGATGCTTCCGTCCTTCTTGCCGGCGTCGAGGAGCTTTGTGATGGCGGCGATGACCGGCCCGTAGCTCTGCTCGCTGATCGCCTGGTGGGCGCCGGGGCTGAGGGCGTCGCCGAGGCCGTGCTTGCGGCGCATCGCTTCGACGAGGTCGGTCGTCCAGTGGCGGAGCGCTTCGAGGGGCGGCATCTCGGCGAGCAGCTCCGGCACGGCGCTGATGATGCGTTCCACCTCGTCCTGGTAGACGGCCAGGACCAGCGCCTCGCGGGTGGGGAAGTTGCGATACAGCGTGCCCGCGCCGACGCCGGCGCGCTGGGCGACCTGGTTCATCGACGTGGCGCTGTCCTCGGCGAACGCCTCGCGGGCGGCTGCCAGGATGCGCGCCCGGTTCTCGCGAGCGTCTGAACGAACCACAGGACCTCACCTTGCTAAGTGGAGAACTCTCCACTACGGTATTCGGAGAGCTCTCCACTTAGTTTAGAGGGGCGTCATGCAGTACATCAAGCTCGGCACCACCGGTCTGGACGTGTCACCCATCGCCATCGGCGCGATGACCTACGGCGAGCCCGACCGGGGCCATCCCGTGTGGTCCAAGGGTGAGGAGGAGGCCCGCCCGCTCATCAAGCACGCGCTGGAGGCGGGGATCAACTTCTTCGACACCGCGAACCTGTACTCGTACGGGTCCAGCGAGGAGATCCTCGGCCGCGCGCTCAAGGACTTCGCCGACCGTGACGAGGTGGTGATCGCCACCAAGCTCCGGCACCCGATGCGGCCAGGTCCCAACGGCCGTGGTCTGTCACGGAAGACGATCATGACCGAGGTCGACCACTCCCTGCGCCGCCTCGGTACGGACTACATCGATCTCTACCAGATCCACCGCAACGACCACTCCACCCCGTGGGAGGAGACCCTCGAAGCACTCAGCGACCTCGTGAAAGCCGGCAAGGTCCGCTACCTCGGCGCCTCCTCCATGCACGCCTGGGAGTTCGCGAAGGCGCTGCACCTGCAGAAGCAGCACGGCTGGGCGCGGTTCGTGTCGATGCAGAACCACTACAACCTGCTCGCCCGGGAGGAGGAGCGGGAGATGATCCCGCTGTGCCTGGACGAGGGCGTCGGCACGATCATCTGGTCGCCGCTGGCCCGCGGCCGCCTCGCCCGCGCATGGGACGACGCCCGATCGACAGTGCGCTCCCAGACGGACGGCGCCTACGCGGACCTGCTGTACTCGCCCGCGCAGGAGGCGTCCAACCGCGCGATCATCGACGCGGTCGGGCAGGTCGCGGACGCCCACGGCGTCAGCCGCGCGCAGATCGCGCTCGCCTGGCTGCGCCACCAGCCGGTCGTCACCGCGCCCCTGGTCGGGGCCGGCTCGACCCGGCAGATCGACGAGGCCGTGGCCTCCCTCGACATCGAGCTCACCGACGACGAGGTGCGCGCCCTGGAAGCCTCGTACACGCCGCGGTACGACTGGCAGGCCGTCTCCGACGAGGCCGAACTGGAGGCCATCCGCAGGCGCGTCCCCGGCATGGCCCTTTCATGAACCCCATCGTCCGCTCCGGCGTGGCTGCCCGCGCCGGAGCCCTCCTCATCCTCCTCGGCCCGCTCGTGTCCTGGCTCGCCGAGTTCATCACCGCCGCCGCATGGCAGAACCCGCCGTACTCGCCCCTGTACAACTGGGTCAGTCACCTCGGCCTGACCGGCCCGCCACAGACCGCGTTCGGACAGGTCGCCAACTCCCCCCTCGGCGCCGTCATGGACACCGGCTGGGTGATCTACGGCATCCTCCTGACCGTCGGCGCGTTCCTCGTGTTCGACCCGCGCAAGGGCATCCGCCCGGTCATCATCGTGATCCTCGCCGTCCTCTCCGGCGTCGGGGTCTCGCTCGTCGGCATCGTCCAGGGCTCCACCACCAACGTCGACAACGGTCTGATCGCCTTCCACACCGTCGGCGCGCAGACAGTCATGCTCGCCGGCAACCTCATGGCGATCGCCGTCGGAGCCGGCGGACCCCGCATCGGGCTCAGCAGCGGCCGGTCGATCGCGAGTACCGCGCTCGGCACCGCCGGACTGATCGCGTTCCCCCTCTTCATGGCCGACGTGCTCACCGGCTGGATGTGGAACATCGGCATGTTCGAACGCGCCGTGATCTACCCGATCATGATCGGCCACGCCCTCTTCGGAAGTAGCCTGGCCACCACCCGGCGACGTCGTGTGACGTGCCCGCGGACACCACTCGAACCGCACGTCGCGAACTGAGGAGACACAGATGACACAGGTACTGGTCACCGGCGGGACAGGCTTCCTCGGCAGCTGGTGCGTCCTGACCCTGCTCGACGCCGGGCACACCGTCCGCACCACGGTCCGCGACCCGCGGCGCGAGACGGCTCTGCGCTCCTGGCTCCACGCGGCCCGGCCGTTCGAGGACGACCGTCTCACGGTCGTACGCGCCGACCTCGAGCACCCCGACGGCTGGGACGAGGCCGTCACCGACTGCGATGCCGTCCTCCACGTCGCCTCGCCGACCCTGCGCAGCACACCGGCGAACGACGACGACATGGTGGTCCCAGCACGCGAGGGCGTCCTGCGGGTGCTGCGCGCCTCCCGCGACGCCGGCGTGCGCCGCGTCGTCCTGACGAGCGCCTTCGGAGCCGTCGGGATCGGGCATCCCCCGCGCTCGACCCCGTTCACCGAGGAGGACTGGACCAACGTCCACGGCGACATCCCGCCCTACCAGCGGTCCAAGACGCTCGCCGAGCGCGCCGCCTGGCAGTTCATCGAAGACGAAGGCGGTGCCCTGGAACTGACAGCGGTCCACCCCGTGGGGGTCCTCGGACCACTGCTGGGTCCGGACGACCCGCCGTCCCTGCGCCTCGTGCGCAGAATGCTCGAAGGACGGGTTCCCGCGTGTCCCCCCTTCGGCATGGGCTACGTCGACGTACGCGACGTGGCGGACCTGCACCTGCGCGCGATGACCGATCCGGCAGCCGCCGGCGAGCGCTTCCTCGCGATCGCGGGCCACAGCCTGCGCCTCGTCGACGTCGCACGCATCCTGCGTGACCGCCTGGGGGAGCACGCCGCGAAGGCCCCGACCCGTGAACTGCCCGTGTGGCTCACGCGCGCGCTGAGCATCGTGAACCCGGAACTGAGACTGCTGCGGCACCAGCTCGGCCGGGACCTCGACGCCACCAGCGCCAAGGCAGAGCGGCTTCTCGGGTGGCGGGCGCGCCCCATCGAGGACACCATCGCCGACACCGCCCACAGCCTCCTCGCCCACGGCATCGGGACATGACCGCAGGCGTTGATACCAGCTGCCGGCCGGTCACGCCCGTGTGGAGGCCGGTCGGATGTCCGGCGGCGCGAGCCGGCCGCGGCGGGAGCTTCTCAGGCGGCCCAGCCAAGCCGTCGTCAACACCTTCTGCACCGTCAGGAACCCTGAGGCAGCATCCAGGTACTCCCGAGAAGCGCCGACATCAGTCCCCTGTGCACGAGGCCGCTCTCACCGCCGAGCGGCACGCGCTTGCGCAACTCACCAGCAAAGCCACGCGTCATCAGGCATGGGGTGCCATGCTCACTCAGCGGCCGAACTCTGCGCCACGACGCTGTCGATGGCGGCTGCGTCGCCGGCCTGGCCCGCTCCGCCGGTCAGGACCAGGGGTCGCGCGTGGCCGTCCGCGACCAGGCGTATCTCCGTGCTCAGCCCGCCACTAGAGCGTCCGAGCGCGTGGCAGGTCGGCTCATTTCGCTCCGCAGCCCCCTCGAGCCCTCGGATCGGGCAACAACGTCCCCGCGCGCCTCGATGAACGCGTCATGGCCCTCTCCCTCGACGGCCGCTACGCCGGCCCCCACCCTCAGGACATGAGCTGGGTCATGCCGTACGCCGTCTCCGACGTCGCCCGCGACCACCTGACCAGCCTCTGGCAGCCGGCGACGACGGCCCTGCTCGGGCGGGTCAACGCGGAAGGTTTCCGCTGCCTCTGGCTTACCGTCATCGGCATGCAAGGCGCCGACCCGCAGGACGAGCGCTTCGCGAAGTGGCTCGTCGAAACGGACAAGGTGCTCCTGTCCTTCACCCTTCGCGAAGCGCCGCGGGAGCGCACCACGATCTCCGACAAGCCGACCGCCCAGGCGGTTGTGGACCTCAGGGCGACCGAGGGCGGTGACATTCTCGTGCTGTCCAGCGCGAGCGTCATCCAGGCCCTGCTGGCGACCGACATGGTGGACAGGCTCGCCCTCACGGTCTTCCCCGACGTCGCCGCGCCGCTTGCCACCGCAAGCCGCGGAACCGTCAACCCTCCCTACGCCGAGCAGGGCGTCCACGCTTCTCGCTGTCGAACGGGTGATGTCGGGTTCGCCCAACGCCTGACGGCCTGGTCGTCCTCCGTATCAGCGGCGAGTCGGTTGCAGGCGCTCGATACGGTCCAGGTCGCCGGCAAGAAGGCTCCGGTGGCTGATGGTGAAGTTTCCGTTGAGCAGGCTCTGCCCTTCGCCGTAGTACCGGCCCACGACCACGGCCGGACCAACTCGTGGAGATCGGCGCCCTGTGAACGCCGACATCCCTCACCGGTTCGGCTTCCACCAGCGTGACGTCCAGCTGCTCCAGGTCGCCCCACCCGGCGGTGAACGACCAGCCTCCCCATGGGTGCCCGCGCCGCCCGGCCGTGAGCAGCCATGGCGCGGGTGCCGCGTAGTCACGCCCCTGTGACATGAACCCGACGATTCCGGAACCCATGATCCTTAGGGTTGTTCCAGCTGGTCAGAGCAGCCAGCCCCGCAGAATCCGAAGCCGCCAGGAGCAGCCATGCGTACCGCACTCCGTACCGCCCTCGTCACCGTAGCCCTCGTCGGTACCACCACCGCTTCTGTCGTCTCGGCCCATGCCGCCGCGCCTGCGCCGGCCGGGAGCAGCGCCTGCGTCACCGCCACGACCATCCCCTCCGTCTTCGGCGGTGGCATGAAGGTCCGCTTGGTCGGCAGCGCCGACAGCGGCGCGTCCGCCACGCTGCTGGATGCCAAGGGCCACGCCGTCGCGACCGTCAACCAGAGCAAGCCCACCGACCTGGCCGACGGCCTGAAGATCACCGGGGTGCTCTCCGCCAAGCCCGTCTTCGGCCAGCGCAGCCAGGGCGGGCCCACCCCCTGGCAGTCCACGCCCTTCCCGCCCCTGTCCGCCGACTGCACCCTGCGCGGCACGCTCTCCCGCACCCTGCGCCTCGACGCACGGACGACCGTCCAGATCTTCAAGGTCTCCGCCGACCACCACCAGGCCCGCGTCTTCCGGGACGGCAAGCTGGTGCGCTTCCTCGACGCGCACTCCCGCGCCGGCGCCGCTCTGTTCGGCAACCGCACGCTGGTACTCGACCCGGTCGGCGGGACCGTCAGCTGGACCGGCGCCGAGACCGCCGTCAGTCCCCGGCTGGGCCGCTACAAGCTGGCCAACGGCGCGATCGTCAAGCTCGTCAAGCACAACGGTGTCTACGGGGCCCAGCTGACCACCAGCCACGGCACGTTCTCCACCGAGTACGCCAAGGGACGCCCGGTCGTCCTCCAGGACAACGTCACCCTGGTCGTCCTGGGCGTTGACGGTACCCTCAGCAACCACATCTACAGCAAGTCCGTCCAGAAGGCCCCGGTCTACCTGGGTGCCTGAACCATCGGCGAAAAGGGGTGCCGTCGATCAGCACGGCGCCCCTTCCCCGCGAGGGGCACAACGTCCACGTTCCGTCTCAACGGTCAGCGGCAGCGAGGTGCATCCGCATCGAACCCGGGGTGCCCACCTCGGCACCTCCGTCGCAGACGGTGGCCGATCTCCCGGCTCCGGTCGGCCAGGGCGACCTCGCCGCGCCGTACCCCAAGAACTCGACCGGCCCGGAGCGGCCACCATCGGCCCTGGCAGCCCGCTATGCCCTGAACGCCGACTACCAGGTCGTGTCGAAGGCATCCTCTACGTCGGCCACTACGGCACCCTGTCGCGGCCCTGCGCCCCGACCACCGCAGGGGTACCGGTCGATCGGCGGGTGACGGTGGCTCCAGCGCGGTCGACGGCCGCCTGGAGCCCGATCATGACCGCGATTTGAAGGGTGGCCCCGAGCGCAGCACCTCGCGTCGCCGGCGGCATCGGGGGCGTCCTCGGCGTGAGCAAGTGTCATCCGTGCCTGCTCGAACGGTCCTGCCGCAGCCGTACCGTCGGCGGAACAGGGCGTCAGATCGACCGGCCTGTAGGCGACCTCGCGCTCTTTTCCCCGCTCACCCCTTCGTACGACGGCAGGCCAGCCACGCCACGACGGCCACGCCTGCCGCGGCCAGCAGCACCTTCCGGTTGTTCCGCGCCAACCGCGCTCCTCGGGCCGTCTTCTGCCGCACGGGCTCGGGTGCCTTCTCATGCCACAGCCGCCCGGCCTGGGCCGCTTTCTCGCGGGCCTGTTCGGCGGCTTGGGAGACGGTGTCCCTGACCGGTTCGGGTAGCCGGTCCTGCGCCTGGGCGGCCAGGCCGACAGCCTTCGCCTTCAACTGCCCGGCTGTGACGGCGCCTTGCTCCCTCAGCTCGCCGGCCTTCACGGCAGTCTGCTCCATGACCTTGGCGGCCTCCTCCCGGGCGCGTGCCTTGACGTCCGTCTTCGCTGCCAGTGCCTCGACCGTGTCCCCGAGCTCGGTGCGAGTCTGTTCGACCTGCTCGCGCAGTTCCTCGGGGCTGGTGGCGGTGGGCTCGTCGTGCGGCGGCTGGGTCATTGGTGCGTACTCTCCTCGATCTCGGCCACGTCGGCCTTGACGTTCTCGATCATCTGCTCGAGTGTGGGGCGGCGAGGCCTGGTCGACCTGCTTCCTCCCCTCTTATGGCCGTCACCGCGGCGATCACACCCAGTACCGAGGTGACGATCAGCACCGCCGCCCCACCCGCAGCGGTCCGGCCGACACGGCGATCACGATGGTGACCAGCGCCTGCAACATCAGGAAGCCCGCGACGCCGACCCCGCCGAACAGGCCACCGCCGCCGCATCGCCTGCATCTCCCCCTGCCACAGGCGGAGTTCGTCTCGCGCCGGCTCGGTCGCGGACTTCCCCCTCGCCAGCACACGCACACTGAGCCGAACGGGCGACGTGACCATGTGCTACGTCAGCCGCATAGGCCCTGACGGTCGGCCCGGCCCTGCCTGCGCAGGCTGGCCCAGGAAGCGGGGTGAGATCACCGAGGTTGAACTAGTGGTGTCGTCCTCGGTGATCAGGGGTTGACGGTCAGTCCGGTCTCGGTGAGGCAGCCGCCTATGAGGTGGCTGCGGTACTGGCCAGGGAAACGTGATGTCGTCAACGTGTTGACGTCCGTATCCTTCGGCGGTTGAGTCTGATCGAGGTGGGTCCCGGGCAGGTCGAGCTCGTCGTGCGGGGGCCGGGGCGCTGGCGACTCCTGTCTCCCCGCCGAAGTAGCGACTCCTCGGTGAGCTGTGGCTTCCCTCGCCCTGCTCCATGATGACCTGAATACTGAACTTGCAAGCGTGATGTCGGAGGAAGAGATGGGGAGGAGGGCATCCGCTCGGCAGTTACTTTGGAAGGGCCTGCCGGGCGCTCACCACTCGAAGGTTTTCCACTCCTGTTGGGGGATGCAGCCCTCCGTGGTGTCCCCGCAACGGTCGGCCCATGCTTCGGCCACCATGACCGGGCGGCTCAGCACGAGGTCACCGGTCCGCTGAGCCCGAAGCACCAGACCGAGCTGCTCCGAGCACGGATCCGCATGCTGCGAGTACTGCAGTTCCTTCGTGTGCGTCTCGAGGTAGTCGATGAACTGGTCCTCCAAGCGTGACGGCACCTGACCTACGAGTGCCAACCCGTCCAGGGTCACCTGCGGGCCGCGCAGTGCGTTGACCGCGATGCCTGCCAGGCCGACCGATCGGTCGTAGTACACGGTTACCGCTGGCCCGAAGAACGGTGCATCAAGTAGCTGCACCGACCAAAACTCAGCACATACGTAGTTCTCCCTGGAAGAACCACTCGAAATTCCGGTCTCCAGGACGCCATCAACTGCCGCCTCCGCCTGCTCGTGTGTCATGCCGAACTCCAGCGGCCCGACACGTTCGAACGGCGTGAACGCCCACGGGAGACGCTGCTCCTCCTCCAGCACACCCCAGACGTCCGTCACCACGATCAACCTCCGGTCAGCAGAGCACCTCGGCCTGGACAGCCGGCGGCGCGACGATACCCGAGCTGTTCGATCGGGGATCCAGCGGTGCCACTGCCTTCGTCCGGCTGGTTGGTCGTCGGCTCGCCGCTGTGCGGGGACAGGCCTGTGCCGACGAGGCAGCCGTCAATCAAGTCCGGACGGTACTGGATCTTCTTGAGCCGATGTTTCACGGCCCTGGTGATCTCGCCGAGGTCCGCAGCAGCCAGGTTGCCGAGATCGCGGTTGACCAAGGACCAGATGCCCTCCTGCGGATTGAGGTCGGGTGCGTAGGTACGTTGTCCCAGACCAGCACGATCGGTCCGCCGAGCTGGATGCGGGCCCGCACCAGCAGGTTGCGCAGGTCCCGCCAGCCGAAGCCCTTCGGCTCGTCCTTGCGGCCGTGGTACTCACGGATTGCATAGATCAGCCTCGACCGCGCCCCTGGCCTGTAGCAGACCATCCCGGCCATCGACATCCGTCCAGAGCCCCGGCCGCGCACCCGCACCACAGGTGTGCGGCCGACGCGTCCCCAGGTCTTCGAGCGCGGCGGCGTCATCGACTGCCCGGCCTCGTCAGCAAAGACGAGCCAGGCGCCGCGCGCCGCCGCGGTGCTCTTACCCGCGGCCAGATCTCCGTGCCGGGAGCGGGCCAGCAGCATCGGGGCGGAGGTGCCGTCCTCGGCATCGTGTGTCAGGGCACTGTGGCGGAGCCGGTGGAGTGTCCAGCCATGCAGGTCCTCGATGTCGTCAGGGGATGCGAACGCGCCGGTAGGAGTGGCGGGCGCGGTCGGTCTCAGGGCATACGTCGAGCGTCGGGGTTCCGGCGGGGGCCTTGCGGTCGGTGAGGAACAGCGGGCCGCGGGCGCGGCGAGCGATGACGCGGGGCAGCAGCTGGGCGGTGCCGGACTGCCAGTGAATCCACTCCGTGACCCGCCCTTGGCGGTGATCTTCCCGCGCTTGTCCTGCGGGTAGAGGTCTTCCGCATTCAGGCGCAGCACCTCGTCGGCCCGTGCGGCGACTCGTAAAGCATCTTGCACTGCGTCTTCTCCCGCAGCGCGACGTCCAGGCGTCACAGGGCGGCGATCTGGTTCTCGAAGAGGGCCTTGGTGCGGTCCGGCGGTGCCCGGCCGCCGCTCGATTCCGATCGTGGGGTCGCCGACGATCCAGCCCTGGCGCTGCCACCAGCCGATCGCCTTGCGTGCGATGGACAGCTCCCGGTTGACGGTGCCGGCGTCCATCTCGTCAGCCCGCGAAGCCGCCCGGGCAAGACGGGCGGCTTCGCGCCCCGGCGGGCGGGTCCGGTCGGCGCCGGTTCGCCGGCGAGCATCCATCCCCACGTCGTCAGCGAGGTCCGGTAGATCCGTGCGGAGGACTTCGCGATCCCGGCGCCGGTGAGGTACCGCTCGACCGCTGCGGTGTACGACGAGGGCGGGGCGGACAGGGGCACCACCCGGGCGCGCGGCAGCCGGAGCGCGGCCCCCTCCAGGACTCGGTCACCGGTCCGATCGTCACGTCCGCCGCGCCCTTCTAGTGCTGCCGCAGTAAGGGGCTCCATGGCCACCACCAACCACGTCCGCAACGGGGCCGCCAACTCCTCGATCCGATCCGCCTGTAGAAGCCCCGGGCCATGCCGACACGTGCGGTTGGCTTCACCGCGCACTTGAAGTGAGCAGCAGCCGCGTCGACGACGAGGGTGAGACGCACACGCACACGCACACCTCGCACCGTAGGCCACTTCGGCGCGGGCCCCGGAGGACGTGCCATGTTCAAGCCTGCTGGAGCGGCTGGGGCGTCAACTGCCTTCGCTCGCATCGTCTGTGTGTCTCGCATCTCGGTGTCGACGTCCGGCTCATATCTAGGTGATGCGGCGCAGGAGGCCTCCGCCGAGTGCGATGCGCTCAGCGAACGCCGTGGCGGCGTTTCACCTGCTCCCAGACGTCGGTGTCGCACGGCCCGGCGAGCCGCCGGAACGCCTCGTAGGGCAGTTCGCGCAGCGGGGCCGGCTCAAGCCAGCTGTCCTGTACGGCGGTTGGGTCCCAGGAGGCCACGGGCATCCGGACATAGTCGGGGCGGCCGCTCTTGTCCGCACTGGTGACCTTGAGCACCTGGGCGTGATGGCGGAAGGCGCGCACGACCAGACATGGCCTGTCCTTCGAGCCGGTGCCGTCGTCGAAAGGAAGCTCGGCGAACCAGACGTCGCCCGGCGCGGGAGGACGTCCGCGGAACATGCCGGGATCCGGTGGTACCGACTCCGGACCTTGGCGCCGCGTGGACGCGGGCCCACTTGGCTGACGTACGGATCCGTAACCCGCGCCCCTTCGTGGCGGGCGCACCGGACCCCATCCGGTGCCCCTGCGTGGCGGCGTCGCAGCGGGGCGGGGCAGGGAGCGGATCCAGGTGCCGAGGAGCAAACCCGTGACCAGCAGCGACACGCCGGCACCGGTCAGTGCGCTGGAAATGAGGTCGGCGCCGGTCGCCGCCGCGAGGAGAGCACCGCCCAGGCACTCGGCCACCACCAGGCATGCCTGGATGCGCACCGAGCCGCCTTTCCCCGCTCGTAGCGGCGCGGGCCTCGTGGCCCCGGGCCTGACCGGTTCGGTGGGTTGCGGAGTACGAGAGCGGGCGCGGGCGTAGGCGATGAGCAGCGCGATCAGCAGGACGCCGACCAGGTCCAGCACATCGGAGAACCCGTAGTCGCCGTCGTCCTGGTAGCCCTTGTCGTAGCCAAGGACGAACAGGGCCATCGCGGTCAGGCTGGTGAGGGGAAGCCATGCGCCGAGCAGGGCGACAGCCAGGACGGCGTACGCCGCGCTGCCGTGTCGCCCGATGGTCTCCCGCACAGACACCTCCCCCCCGGCCCGGCGCCGACAGTACTGCCCTGACCTGCGGGCGGGGAAACCCGCATACAGAAGGGAGCAGCTGACCGGAGGCGTGCGGACCCTCGGCCCACCGGCAACGACGACCCCATCTACCTGCGCGCCCATGCCAGTCCTGAAGGACACGACTACGACGGACGGATCGCACCACTGCGCCAGGCCGGAGCGCCAGGCCTGAACAGAGCGGGCCTTTCCCCGGGGAGGCTGTTCCCCAAGCGTCCGGCCGGCCATCGTGACGGAGGATCGTCTCGTCCTCCCGGCGTGCCACGGTCGCATGGACCCAGGCCCTCCACATCGACCACTACGACATCTGCCGCGCCCACCGCATCACCGAACGCCACCTCGAGCACCTCATGGCCCTGCGCGAACGCACCCGCACCCGCACCCGCCTGACCCTCGACTCAGTCCTGGACAGGTTCTACTCGGTGGGGCTCCGCTCCGCCGAGGTAGAGCATGCACCCCACGGTCTCGTCCACGTCCTCCGGGTCGAAGCTCTCCGGCGGCACGACGTAGATTCCGGTGGTGGGGGCGGGAAGCCAGCCAAAGTCACGAGGAGGGTCGTACTCCTCGTAGTGCCCCACGCAGAGGCGAGTGGGCGGGATCGACACCGTGCAGACATCTCCTGCTCGGAGGGCAGGAGGCGCCGGCTCGAAGTGATACGGGGACCACTCACCGCTTGGATCGGCCCACGGGAGGTGGAATGTCCCGTCCCAGCGAACTTGCCCGGAGTTGTCGATCTCTCCCCATGGCCATTGAAGACGGATGTGGGTCGCATTCACCGAGACGACCCGAGCGCTTGCCGGCTTGCAAGAGACGATCACTTCGTCGCCAACCCGATACGCCATGTCTGATCGCCCCGCCCCGGTCGTGAAGGATCGAGGACAGATCAAGATCTGTGCAGCTGGACTGGCCCCGCCACGGCCCGGCTGGGCGCTCTCTGCCGTGATCAAGCTGCCCGGTCCTCGCGCTCGACGAGGAGGCCGTTCTCGAACACAGCACCAGCGCGGACCAGCGGCACGAGGTGCGCTCCAGTGATCGCGCGCCGGCGGGCCTGTGCGGACTCGACCAGCTAGAACACCATCGCCGAACGTGATCCGTTGATTTCTGCTGGTCAGGCATGGTGTAGCTCGGAATGAGAGACATCTGGCGTCTTGTTTCCGCTCCGTGAGCGAGGGGTGCGCGATGGCGTCGGTGCTGGGAATGCGCGAGGAGCGGGAAACAACGGCCCGTGTGCGGGTGGAAGGGCTACGGACGAAGTCGCCTGGTTGGCTGAGGTGTTGGAGGCCGCCGAGATCGGGCTGGACCGGCGGGTTATCGCGCGGGAAGAGCTGGTCGAGGCCCTGACAGCCTCGGCTTCCGAGACCACCGCCGGGGCCGAGGAGAAAGCGATGCTGTCGCTCGCGCCCGTGCCGGGCTCGACGGTGCCGCCCTGGCGCGAAGGGCTGCCGGTGACAGTTCTGGCGCCGGACTATCAGTGCATTCTGGGCGTGCTGGAACGGCAGCGATCCACGGGTCACGGACCGCTTCGGGCCAAGGAGATCGCGGTGAAGCTGGGCCTTGACGCGACGCCGGCGAAGGTCGAGGGGTTGCCGTCGAAAGCCCGGCGCCTGGCGGAGCGCGGGTGGCTCCTGGAGGCGTCGGGGGCGTTCAGTGCCGTCCGGCGGAGCGTGGCCGTCCCAGACGCCGGCTCATCCGCGTGACCATCGACCACCGGATCATCGCCTCGCTGATGGCGGGCAGGGTTTCGTAGTCCCGGGCCAGACGGCGGGAGTTCATCAGCCACGTGAACGTGCGCTCTGCCACGCAGCGCCTGGGCCGCGCCGGCAGCACCACGAACCCTGCCATGTCGTCGGTGCGCTTGACGCTCTCCAAGGTCAGGGCGAATTTGTCCCGGCACCAGCCGACGAGGGAGCCGGTGTAGCCGCCGTCGGCCCACACGAGGGTGATGTCGCGGTGCAGACGGCGCGGCCGGATCAGGAGGCCTGCCGCGGCGTTCCGGTCGCCGATGTTCGCGGCGGTGACCGCGACGGCCAGGAGCAGGCCGAGGGTGTCGGTCACGACGTGCCGCTTGCGGCCCGGCACCTTCTTCCCGCCGTCGTAGCCGCGTGAGGCGGCCGGCACCGTCGCGGCGGCCCGCACCGACGGCGCGTCGATGATCCCCGCTGTGGGCTCGGCCTCACGGCCCTCATGCTCACGGACCGTGCCGCGCAGCCGGTTGTGGAACTCGGCGATCAGCTCGTGCTCGCGCCAGCGGCGGAAGAATGGGGGGACCCGGGTCCATGCGGGGAAGTTCGAGGGCATCGCCCGCCATGAGATCCCGCCCGCGACCAGGTAGCGGATTGCGTCCAACAGCTGCCGGTGGCAGTAACCCTCGGGCCGTCCACCCCGCCACCCCGCCCCTGGAACCAGGCCGGCACCGGCACCAACGGCCGGACGGCCGCCCACTCCGCGTCCGTCATGTCCGACGGATACCGGCGCACCCGGTCCGGATGGTCGACAGCCTTCGAGATCGGTACGGGCAACAACCACTTATGTGGCGGGATGCTCCGGCAGGGCGAGCCAGTCCGACCAGGAGATCTCGCGGCCGAGGAAGCGCGGCTGCTCGAACGGCCAGTCGGCGGCGATCCACTGCGGCACCAGCGCGTCGAGGGCCTGCTCGACCTCGCTGCCCACGAGCTCGTCCACTACCCACCAGGAGATCTCGCCGTCCGCGCCTGCCCTCTCCGGTGGGTCGATGTAGACACAGCCGAGCAGAGCTGTCTCCGCCGCGTCGAAGAGCGCGTAGTTGAAGGACTGGTGTGCGGCGATCTCCTTCTCGTGCCGTAGCAGGTCGGCCTGGTCGGCCTCGTAGGTCATGGTGGCCGCGGGCCAGCCCCAGGCCGGGCCGAAGATGGTCCACAGCCGCTCGCGCGAACCCATCACAGCCGGATAGTCGAGCGGGGTGTCCGCCTCCCGGATCGGCCGCAGGTGATGGCCACCGCCCGGCAGCGGTACCAGGACGGGGTGGACGAAGTCAACGGGAAGCCAGCTCATGGCGCCTGACCGTAGCAGCGCGCGGCCGTCCGCTCCCCTGGATTTTCCCCGTGGGGATGCCGCCGGGTCGGAAGCTGACGGCGCGGCGGCCGGCGAAGCAGGGGGCCGCAGAGACCGGGCAGACCAGCGGTCATCTTCCGCCGCCTCGCTCAGAGCAGTTCGATGATCGTGGCGTTGGCCATGCCACCGTACTCACACATCGTCTGTAGCCCGTAGCGTCCCCCACGCTCTTCGAGGGCACCTACCAGGGTGGTCATGACACGCGCGCCGCTCGCACCGAGTGGGTGCCCGAGCGCGATCGCTCCACCGTGCACATTGAGCCGGTCGTGTTCGACCTTGAGGTCGCGCATCCATGCCATGGGGACACAGGCAAACGCCTCGTTGACCTCGAACAGATCGATGGCGGCCGTGGTCATCCGTGCGGCATCGAGCACCCGGCGGGTGGCGGGGACGACACCCATGAGCATCAGCATCGGATCATCGCCGAGCACCGCGGTTGCATGGATGCGCGCCCGCGGGCGCAGTCCGAGGGCCCTGGCACGCTCGGCGCTCATGAGGAGCACGCCGGCCGCCCCGTCAGTGAGGGGGGAGGAGTTGCCGGCTGTCACCTTCCAGTCGATCTCCGGGAAGCGGGCGGCCGCCTCGTCGGTGCGGAATGACGGCCGCAGGGACGCGAGTTGAGCTTGATCGGTGGCGGGCCGGACGGTCTCGTCGACAGCCAGGTCAGGTGCGTCCGAGACGCGGATCAGGTCGCGCTCGAACGCCGGGCGGGCTGCGTGGGCTCGCTGGTGGGAGGCGAGGGAGTAGGCATCGATCTCCTCGCGCGCCAGCCCCCAGCGGGCACAGATGAGTTCCGCGGAGAGCCCTTGCGGAATCAGTCCGCCGGGGAAGCGCTCGGTGACACGGGGACCGAGATGGTCGGCGTCGCCCACGTCGGACCGCATGGGGGCCCGGCTCATGGACTCCACACCGCACGCGATCACGGTGTCCGCCGCTCCGGCCTGGATGGCGTGTGCGGCGAAGTGGACCGCTTGTTGGCTGGACCCGCACTGCCGGTCGACCGTGGTGGCCGGCACAGAGGTCGGGAACCCTGCGGCCAGCACGGCGGTCCGGGTGATGTTCACACCCTGTTCGCCGGACTTGGTCACGCAGCCGCCGATGACGTCGTCGACGAGGTGCGGGTCGAGGTGGTTTCGTTCGGCGAGGTGGGTGAGGACATCGGCGAGAAGGTCCACGGGGTGGACGTGGGACAGTGCGCCACCGGCTCTGCCCTTGCCCGCCGGCGTCCGGACGACGTCGACAATCACTGCGTCACGCGCGGATTCCATGACTGCTGTGCTCCTTCCTGGATGGTGATGTGTCATCAGCTCGGTGCCGGCTATTGTCGGCTACCGGTCAGGTGCACGGGTGGAGCCAGCCATGGGTGTCGGCCTCGCGTCCGGTCTGGTGGCGCAGCAGGGTGTCGCGCAGGCGCAGGGACACTGCGCCGGGCCGGCCGTCGGCGATCGTCCAACTGGTGGTGCTGGTTTTGGCCTGTCCGACGGGCGTGACGACGGCTGCCGTTCCGCAGGCGAAGACTTCACTGATGGAGCCGTCCGCGCAGCCGCTCTGCCAGTCCTGAAGGCTGATGCGGGTCTCGCGTGTGGCGTACCCGAGGTCGTCGGCGATCGTGAGGAGGGAGTCGCGGGTGACGCCCGCCAGGAGGGTGTCGGTGAGCTGTGGTGTGAGGACGGTGGCGTCGGACCCGTTGCCGTGGACGAAGCAGAGGTTCATCACTCCGACCTCTTCGATCCACCGGCGCTCCAGTGCGTCGAGCCATACGACCTGGTCGCAGCCGTGGTTGGCCGCCTCCGTCTGAGCGATCAGGGAAGCTGCGTAGTTGCCGGCGAACTTCGCCGCACCGGTTCCGCCGGGGGCGGCACGTACGTACTGCTCGGACACCCACACGGAGACGGGTTTGATGCCATCGGCGAAGTAGGCGCCCGCCGGGGTGGCGATGACCATGAAACGGTAGGCGCCGGCCGGTTTCATGCCCAGTGTGTTCTCGGTGGCGAACATGAAGGGCCGCAGGTAGAGGGATTGCTCTGCACCGTGGGGAACCCACGCGGCGTCCTGCCGTACCAACAGGGCGCAGGCTTCGATGAAGAGGTCGGTGGGTAGTTCGGGCATGGCCAGACGACGGGCGCTGCGCTGGAAACGGAGTGCGTTGGCCCGCGGGCGGAAGAGGGCTGCCGTTCCGTCCGGCTGTGCGTAGGCCTTGAGCCCCTCGAAAATCGCCTGCCCGTAATGGAGGGTCATGTTGGCCGGGTCCATGGCGAACGGCGCGTAGGGCACGATGCGCGCGTTGTGCCAGCCCCGGTCGGTGCTCCAGTCGATCGTGACCATATGGTCGGTGAAGTGTCTGCCGAAGCCCGGATGTGCCAGGATCGCGTCGCGCTCGGCGGCGGGCCGGGGTGAGGGATGCGGGTGCTGCTCAAAAGGGATGCGGTAAGTCACAAGGCGGTCCTGGTTCTTGGGCTGTGAAGATCAGCGCGGAGCCATGCGCAGGGCTCCGTCCATGCGGACGGTCTCGCCGTTGAGGTAGTCGTGCTCGGCGAGCATGGCGACGAGGTGGGCGTACTCGCCGGGGTGTGCCAGCCGCTTCGGGAAGGGCACTTTGTCGGCGAGACCGGTCCGGACCTCGTCGGAAAAGGCGGCCATCATAGGGGTGTCGACCAGGCCGGGGGCGATGGTCATCACCCGAATGCCGTGATCGGCCAGGTCGCGGGCGGCGGTCAGGGTGAGTCCGGCGACACCGGCTTTTGCGGCGGTGTAGGCGGCCTGTCCCACCTGTCCTTCGAAGGCGGCGATGGAGGCGGTGTTGATGATCAGGCCACGCTGGCCGTTCTCGTCCGGTTCGGCTTGGGCAATGGCCGCGGCCGACAGGCGCAGGACGTTGAATGTACCGACAAGGTTGACGTCGACAACCCTCCGGAAGAGTTCGAGGCTGTGCGGGCCACGGCGTCCGAGGACGCGTGCGGAAGGAGCGATGCCGGCACAGTTGACGGCCAGGCGCAGCGGGGCGTCGTCGGCGCGGATGCGCTCCAGGGCTGCGTGCACCGGCTCTTCCCGGGTGACGTCGGCAGGCAGCAGCGTCACGTTGGGCGCCGGTGAGGCGGCGTCCTCAAGAGCGGTTTCGAGGTCCAGCCCGTAGACGTGGGCGCCCGAGCGGGCGAGGAGGGCGGCCGTGGCAGCGCCCAGGCCTGACGCGGCACCAGTCACCAGGGCGGCACTGCCGTGCATCTGCATGAGATCTCCCTCGTGGGGTGGTCAGCGGGCGAGTTGGCGACTGATGACCAATCGCTGGATCTGGTTGGTTCCTTCGAAGATCTGCATGATTTTGGCCTCACGCATGTACCGTTCGACGGGGTAGTCACGGGTGTATCCGTATCCGCCGAAGACCTGAACCGCGTCCGTGGTGACCTTCATGGCGGTGTCGGTTGCGACGAGCTTGGCGACGCTGGCCTGGCGGCTGTAGGGGCGTCCCTGGTCGCGGCGGCGGGCGGCGTCCAGGTAGGTGGCACGTGCGGAGTCGACGGCGGCAGCCATGTCGGCCAGGAGGAAGCCGAGTCCTTGGTGGTCGATGATTCGGCGGCCGAAGGCGGTGCGTTCTTGGGCGTAGGCGACCGCGGCGTCCAGAGCGGCCTGGGCGAGTCCGGTGGCGCAGGCGGCGACGCCGAGCCTGCCGGCGTCCAGGGCGCTGAAGGCGATCTGAAGACCCTGCCCCTCCCTGCCGATGAGCCGGTCGGCGCTGAGGTGGGCGTCATCCCAGAAGGCCGCCGTGGTGGGGATGGCGTGCAGGCCCATCTTCTCCTCGGGCCGGCCGAAGGTGAGGCCGTCGGCTTGTCCGGGAGCGAAGAAGCAGGAGATGCCGTCGCGGCCCGGGCCGGTGCGGGCGAAGAGGGCGTAGAAGCCGGCTTTGCCGCCGTGGGTGATCCATGCCTTGGCACCGTTGATGCGGTAGCCGTCCGCGTCCTTGTCGGCGCGGCAGGTCAGGGCTGCCGCGTCGGAGCCGGCCTGTGGTTCGGACAGACTGTAGCCGCCGATGAGGCGGCCGCTGACGACGTCCTCCGCCCACTTTCGGCATTGATCGCTGGTTCCGAAATGAAGCAGGGGGAAGGCGGCCAGAGTGTGGACGCTGACGGCCAGAGCGACGGCCGTCCAGCGTGCCGCCAGCTCCTCGAGGACCTGAAGGTAGACCTCGTAGGGCTGGTTCGCGCCACCGAACTCCTCGGGATGGGGCAGACCGAGCAGTCCGGCATCGCCCAGCACACGGAACAGTCCCTGGGGGTAGGTCTCGGCGCGCTCGTGCTGGTCGACACGGGGAGCGAGTTCCTTGTCGGCGATGTCCCGGACGAGGCCGAGCAGATCCTCGGCGTCCTGTGTGGGCAGCAGACGGTCGACAGGCATGATCGGGGCACTCCTGGTCGTGGGGCGGGCGAAGGGGGTACGGGCGGGCTCAGGCGGGCACGGCGCTCGCGGCATCCAGATCTTCGAGGGCAGTGCGGGCCGCCGCCCGGAAGTCGGCGATGCGGGCCAGCTTGATCTCCTCGTAGCCGCGGATGTCTTCGACGAGGCGCGCCAACTCCTCGACCTCGGTGGCGTTGTCCGCCGTCAGATGCGCGAGCGCGGTTCGGACAAGGCGCCGATACTCCGCTACCAGTACGCGCTCCTGCCGTCGGAGCTGCGCGTAGCCGAAGACGTCCAGCCGGGTTCCTCGCAGCCCCCGCAGGGCGTAGAGCATCTTGAAGACCGCGGGCGCGGTGCGGCGCAGGCGTATCTTGCGCTTCATCCCCAGGGCGCGCAGCACGGGTGGGTGCAGCAGGACGGCGATGGTGGCGTCCGCACCGAACTCGTCCTCGATCCTGGCTTTCTCCACGGCGTCGAGATGCAGCCGGGCCACTTCGTACTCGTCCTTGTACGCCATGAGTTTGTGCAGTCCCTGGGCGTAGGCCAGCGCGACGCGCTCGCCCAGCTCGTTCCCGGCCCGCTTCCTGGCCTCGGCAGCCACATGCCGCACCTCACCGGCGTATTGCCGGGCATACGCCTCGTTCTGGTAGGTGATCAGGTCCGCGCTGCACCGTGCCACCGCGTCGTGCAGACGGCCGGACCGCGCGACAGTGTCCGCCAACGTCCGTGCCTCGGGTGTGATGTCGACGACCTGCCGGGCGGGCGCGGCGAGGGCGCGCTGCACCGCCGCGGGATCGATGACGGCCGCCCGCCCCCACCGGAAGGCGGCGAGGTTCGTGTCCACGGCCGTGCCGTTGAGGCGGATCGCGGCTTCGATGGAGCGGTCGGTCAGGGGTATGCATCCGTGCTGGTACGCGGCACCGATCAGCAGCATGTTGGTAGGCATGTGGTCGCCGAAAAGTGCTTCGGACAGTGTTTGGGCATCGAGGTAGAGGTTGCGCTCGGAGCGAGTGGCGGATTCGATCCGCTCCAGTGCGTCGTTCGGGGAGCCGGGTAGGACCACCCGGTTGGTGACCATGGCGGCGGTGGGCACGATGGCGGTGTTGACGACGGCGATGGTGTGGCCGGGGCGCGCAGCCTGCACATTGGAGTCGGCCGCCGCGCCGAGCAGGTCGAAGCCGACGAGTACGTCGGCGGTGGCGCGGGAAGCCCGCACCGCTCCGGTGACGGGGGCGGAGGAGATCCGCACGTCGCTGACGACGGGACCGCCTTTCTGGGCAATTCCCGTTTGCTCCAGTCCAGCGGCGTGGTAGCCGTCCAGGTGGGCGGCCATCTGGAGGATCTGCGAGACGGTCACCACGCCTGTACCGCCGACGCCGGGCATCCGGAGCAGGGTGTTGTCCCCACGGAGTGCGGGGGTGGGCGCCGTCAGGTCGACGGGGAGAGCGGGGATGGTGCGCGACGGCCTGCCCTTCGGCTCGACGAGGAGGAAGGAGGGACAGTCACCCTTCAGGCAGCTGAGGTCCGAGTTACAGGAGGCCTGGTGGATCTGGGTCTTACGGCCGAACTCCGTGTCGATGGGATGCACGGACAGGCATGCGGACACATCACCGCAGTCACCGCAGCCCTCGCAGACCCGTTGATTGATGACGACCTTCTCGGCGGGGATGGGGAGCTTGCCCCGCTTGCGCAGTCTGCGTTCCTCCGCGGCGCACCGGTCGTCGTGGATCAGCACGGTCACGCCGTCGGTCGCGGCCAGTTCCTTCTCGGCCTCGGGAAGGTCGTCACGGTGACGGACCGTGGCTATCGGGTCGAGTCGTACGCCACGGTAGGCATCCTGTTCGGTCGTGGTGACGATGATTTTGCGCACGCCTTCGAGAGCGAGCCAGCGGGTCAGTGCCGGTATGTCCAGGCGCCCTTCCGGAACCTGGCCTCCCGTCATGGCCACGGCGTCGTTGTAGAGCAGCTTGTAGGTCATCGTCACGCCTGCCGCCACCGCCGCGCGGATGGCGAGTGACCCCGAGTGGTGAAAGGTGCCGTCGCCGAGGTTCTGCACGAAGTGCCGGTCCTCGGTGAAGGGGGCGAGGCCGATCCATTGGGCGCCTTCACCGCCCATCTGGGTCAGTCCGATCTGGTGGCCACGTCCCTCGCGGTCCAGAGCGACCATGATGTGGCAGCCGATGCCCACCCCGACGAGGGTGGTGTCGTCCGTACGCGTGGAGGCGCTGTGGGGACAGCCCGAGCAGAAATGCGGTGTTCGCGTCGACACGGTCGGCAGCGCGATACGGGCCGGGGCCGCTGGTGCCATGGCGGTCAGCTGGGCGGAGGCGGAGCGTGGCAGGCGATCGGGCCCGATGCGCGTTGCCAGCGCCCTGGCCACGTCCTCGGCGCCCAGCGTGCCGCGGGCGGTCAGCAAGGGGCGGCCGTTCTCATCGCGTCGGCCCACCACCACGGGACCATCACCCCTGCGGTAGAGGGCCTCCTTGAGCTGTCCCTCCAGGAAGGGCGTCTTGTCCTCGACGACCAGGACCTGCTGCAGGTCGCTGGTCATGCCCACCATGTCCTCGGCGGACAGGGGGAAGGGCATCGCAAGGCGGATCAGCCGGATGCCCAGCGCCTCCATGTCGGCCTCGTCGATACCGAGGTCGTCGAGAGCGCGCCGCACCACGGCGTAGGAGGTTCCGGAGGCCACCACGCCCAAGGTGGCACGGCGGGCGCTGAAGCTGATGTGGTTCAGTCCGGTGCGGCGTGCGTACTTCCGTGCCAGATCCAGACGCCGGGTGAGCATGTCGTGTTCGGCATCGAGCGAAGCCGGCCCCACGAGGGTGGGGGGCGCGCCATGCTGCGACCGGGTCGCAGCGGGGATGTCCGGCCGGAGCAGGTCGAGGTCGACGATCGCCGAGGCATCCGCGATGTCCGCCACGATCTTTAGCCCGGTCCACAGCCCGGTGGCGCGGGACAGGGCCACAGCGTGCAGTCCCAACTCGATGACTTCGGCCACGGAGCCCGGCGCGAGCAAGGGCATGGACAGGCTCTGGCACATGAGCTCGCAGGAACTCGGCACGGTGGAGGACTTGGCGCCCGGGTCGTCACCGATCCAGGCCACGGCGCCGCCCAGTGCCGCGGTGCCCGCCACCGTGGAGTGCCGGATTGCGTCGGCAGCCCGGTCGAGGCCAGGGTTCTTGCCGTACCAGAATCCGGTGACGCCATCGTGTCGGCGTCCGGGTACCTGCCCGAGCATCTGAGTCCCGGCCACGGCTGTTGCGGCCAGTTCTTCGTTCAGGCCGGGGCGGAACACGACACCGGCAGGCTCGAGGAAGCGGTGTGCCCTGCCCATCTCGAGGTCGACGCCGCCCAGCGGTGAACCCTGGTAGCCGGTGACGAACGCGCGGGTGTTCAGGCCCCGCTCCTCGTCCAGGCGGCGTTGCTCCAGCACCTCGCGCACGGGCTTCAGGCCAACCGGCTGGTCGCCCTCGACGACGACGCGGTCCAGGTGCAGGTCATGGGCAAGGAGTCCGCCGCCCGCATCACCCGCCGCACCCTCACGGAACTGGATGAGGCCGCCAGGAGCGTCCCCGCCACCGCCTACGACGTACGGTCCTTCGCCACCCTCGGCGCACTGCACAAGCTGCTGCCCGGCGACACGGATGTGGAACAGGCCCGCGCGGTCCTGGTCGAGACCGTGGCCGACGTGCGCGGCGGCCCCCGCGACCTCTCCACCCGCCTCACCTCCCGGGAGGCGCGGCAGGCCCGCGCCGCCTCGGCGGAGGTCCGCCGCCGACTGGCAGAGACCTGGGAGAAGTGAAGGTGACGGGTACGGCAGGGCGGGGGCTCGTGGGCCACGGCGGCGAGCAGTCGGCGTTGCGGGACGTAGCCGAGCGGTCCCGGGGCACCGCAAGACAGCAGTCCGCGTGCACACCCGCAGCGGAGCGGTCCGCGTGGGCGCACGGCGCCGCGCCCGCCGCGCACGACCTCGTCCGCCTCGCCGCGCCCGCCGATCTCAGGCCCGTTCCCTGCACCGGTTCCCAGCCCGCCTGGGTCCGGGACAGTCTGGTCGCGGCCCCCTGGGCGGTCGTACGACGTGCGCCCGCACCGCCCGGGCTCGTGCCGGTGGGTGTGCGCGGCGCCGGGCGCGGCC